>CBDVDU010000074.1:0-10090 GCA_965372825.1 uncultured Gammaproteobacteria bacterium
CTTCTGCATTAACTAGAAATAAACAGCTTGAGTATCGTAGTGCGCGTGCCTTCGCTTTTGCATTAACGGGGCAGTTAGAGGCGAGTGCGCGTGAGCGAATGACCTTGGGCTCTTATCTGTTTGGCGATGAAAAAATTCAAAACAATATAGCTATTTTAGAAGTGCTGGCTCTATTGCCTGCTCATGTACAAGAGCGCCAGTTAAGTTTGCAAAAATATGGTATTTATTCGGGCTGGGTCGAGTTGTCGAGCATTATGCGCAAATTCAATAAAGGCTCGCCAGAGTTTAATTTGGCATTAGACGGCTGGATGCAGAAATATACGCAACATCCAGGGCTGTCGCTAATTGCATCGGGTTATTTTCCCACCAGCAGAGTTAATATTGATGATATTAGCGAAATTGCAGTTTTTTTGCCGGAATCAGGTCCCTATGTTGCTCATGCTCAAGCCGTTAAAGAGGGGGTTATGGCGGCTTATTATCAGCATCAGCAAGATGCGCAGCGCCCTAATTTGCATTTTTATGATACTCAAAGTAAGGATATTGTTGCGCTATATCATGAGGCTATTACAGGTGGAGCACAGTTAGTTGTAGGGCCGCTTAATAAACAGCTTATTAGTCAGTTGGCCGCAGGGGCAGAGTTCTCAGTGCCTGTTTTGGCTTTAAATTATGTAGAAGAATTGTTTAAGGTAAATTTGTATCAGTTTGCATTAAGTCCTCTTGATGAAGTGCGGCAGGCGACTAATCAAGCGCGTTTTGAGGGGCATAAAAATGCCATTATTCTCGCGCCGAATACAATGGACGGCGACCGCTTAGCTACCTATTTCAAAAATGCATGGAACGATTTGGAGGGGGGTGTACTAGACGTTCAGACTTTTGAAAGGGGAGCGAAGGACTTTAGCTTTCCAGTAAAACAGCTGCTAAATATAAATGAAAGTCAGTATCGTATTCAGATGCTGTCTAAGGTTATTGCAAATGTTGAATCTAATCCTTATCGGCGGCAAGATGTTGACGTCATATTTATGGTCGCATCTAATAAAGTGGCGCGTTTAATTAATCCGCAGTTTTATCATAATCGTGCTGAATCAATCGCCATTTATGGCTTATCAAGGGTTTATGGTGGGCAGCCTGCGCCTAAAAAAGATATAGACTTGGAAGGCGTGGAGTTCTGTAGCATTCCTTGGTTATTTGAGCAGGCTTATCAAGGTGACCTAGATAAACGCACGCTACAAAGTACGTGGGAGCAATTTCCAGATAGTTTTTTAAGTTTAATAGCGTTTGGGATAGATGCGTATAATGTGGTTCCGCACCTTAATAAGCTAGATTCAATACAGTATCAAGGTGCCACTGGCGGGCTATCATTAAATGCAGTTAACCGAATCGAACGTCGTTTAATGTGTGCTAAATTTAAGCAAGGGGAGGCGTTGTTAATTGATGCTGCGGAGAGTATGCCTGTTGATTTTCAAGATAATGCTTCGGAGTTCTTGCTAGAGAGAGAGTTACTTATCAAGCCTGAAGAAGAATCACGTGCATACTAAGGTAACGGCAATAGAAAAAGGCAACCTGTATGAAGAGCGAGCTTTGAGCTTTCTTTTGCAGCAAGGCCAAGCCTTAGTGGAGCGTAACTACCGGTGTAAATGGGGCGAGTTGGATTTGCTTATGAATGATAAGGGTGTTCTGGTTGTTGTCGAAGTAAGGTATCGCAAAAATGATCGTTACGGCAGCGCTTTGGAAAGTGTTACCCCGACTAAACAAGCGCGTATTATTGCGGCGACAAAGCATTATATAGTAGCAAAAAAAATTGATCAGCCAATTAGGTTTGATGTTGTAGCAATCACAGGAGACACTTCTCCTCAATGGGTAAAAAATGCATTTTAAAATATGAGTCTGCAAGCAAATATAAATCATCAGATTACAGAAAGTATTCAAACACAACAGCTTATCTTGAGCGAATTGGCCGAGCTAATAGAATTTGCTGCGCAGCAAATTGTTAATGCCTTGCTGGCAGATAAAAAAGTATTAAGTTGCGGTAATGGCGCGTCAGTTGCAAGTGCTCAGCATTTTGCATCAATAATGGTTAATCGCTATGAGCGAGAAAGGCCGTCGTTGCCTGCAATCTCATTGGTAAATGATGTGCAAATGCTCACTGCGATCGCAAGTACTCAGCATTATGATGATGTATTTGCCAAGCAATTACGTGCTTTAGGGCAAGCATCTGATGTGTTGTTGCTTTATAGTACTGAAGAGAGTAGCCTGAATCTGGTTAAGTTGATTAATGCGGCGCATGATAAGAAAATGGCGGTAATATTGCTCAACGGGGAAAATGAGAGTTCTTTGTCTGCTCTGTTGCATGAATCAGATGTATGTCTTTGTGTTCCTAGCCAGTCAGCGGTAAGAATTCATGAGGCGCACCTTTTGATTACACATTGCTTGTGTGATTTGATAGATACACAATTATTTGGTAACCAATTGCTATGAAATTAAGTTTCGCGTTGCTTTTTATTTTCAGCTTAACTGGATGTAGTAGCTTGGCTAATGGTCTTGCCGAACTAACAGGCCTTTCGTTCTTGCATGATAGGCGTAGTAGTGCAGTTATTACCTTAGATGAGAATATTGAAGATAGTGCAATCATTGAATTACATGCTTTAGATGATGTAAAGGAACATGCTCACTTTAATATTACTTCTTATAATGGTAAAGTGCTGGTCACAGGTGAGGCTGAGTCTGAAGCTATACGAGAAAAAATAATTGCAAATATACGAATTATTTCTGGTGTAAAATTGGTTCATAATGAAATGATCGTTGCTCCTATCTCGACTATGCAAGAGCGTAGTGAGGATGTATTAATAACAATTAAAGTTAAAGATGCACTAACTGAGGTGAAAGGAAAACCTGGTTTTGATGCAACGCGGGTTAAAGTTATTACGGAAAGAAAAGTAGTGTATTTGATGGGCATTGTGCATGAGGAAGAGGGAATTGCGGCTGCAAAAGCAGTGCAAAAAGTTTCTGGAGTCAGTAAAATTGTGGCTGTTTTCGAATATATAGACTACACAAATAAAAATAATTAAAGAAAAGAAAAATCTCTTTTTTTGTGTTTAAAAAATCAATAAACCTCTTCAAAATGGTGAGGTTAGTTGTTGTTAATTAAAGGATATATGGGCAATTAATTGCTCAATTATGGAATTAAGCAAAGCTTAAAGTAGGGTGTGAATAGAATAAGCAGAAAGTTTTTAATGGATTAAGCAATAGATTAGGGTTTGACATAAGCCTGCTTTCTGATTTAAAGTTCTGTTCGCATAAAAAATAAAAGTATGTAAAAAAATTATAACTAAATCGGAGTACATAACATGGCAACACCATTAATTCAAATGGCATTAGATTCTTTAGATTTCGACGCAACTATCGCACTTGCTGAGCAAGTAGCTGAATCAGTAGATATCTTCGAAATCGGTACACCATGTATCAAGCACAATGGTATTAACTTAGTAACAGAATTAAAAGCTAGATTTCCAAACAAATTGTTATTAGTTGATCTTAAAACAATGGATGCTGGCGAATACGAAGCAACTCCTTTTTATGCTGCTGGTGCAGATATCTGTACAGTATTGGGTGTTTCAGGCTTAGCAACTTGTAAAGGTGTTATCGCTGCTGCAAATGCTCATGGAGCAGAAGCTCAAATTGATTTAATCAATGTTGATGATAAAGCAGCCTGTGCAGCAGCATGTGTAGAAGCTGGCGCGCAAATCGTTGGTGTACACACAGGTCTTGACGCTCAAGCAGCTGGCCACACGCCATTCGATGATTTAGCAATGATTGCTAACCTAGGCTTAGGTGTTCGTGTTTCTGTTGCAGGTGGTATTAACCAATCTACAGTTCAAGATGTAGTTCGTGCTGGCGCATCTATCATTGTTGTTGGTGCAGCTATCTACGGTGCAGCATCTCCTGCTGAAGCAGCACGTGAAATTCGTGAATTAGTTGACGCTGCATAAGGATTGATATTATGCATCAACAACTTATCGTAGATAAATTAACAGGTATTCTTGCTGCAACTGATGATTCGTATGATGAAAAGTTGACAGCAATGCTTGATAAAGCAAATCGTATTTTTCTAGCGGGTGCTGGTCGTTCTAAGCTTGTAGGTAACTTTTTTGCCATGAGATTAGTGCACAGCGGTTACGATGTTAGTGTTGTAGGTGAGATTGTCACGCCAAGCATTAAACAAGGTGATTTATTAATCATTATTTCAGGCTCTGGTGAGACTGAACAATTGGTTGCCTTTACAAAGAAAGCTAAAGATGTTGGCGCTGATATTATGTTGATCTCAACAAAAAGCGATTCAACTATCGGTGATTTAGCTGATGGTGTGTTTCAGATCGGTACTCCTGAGATGTATGCTAAAGTCAAGGGTATGCCTATGGGAACAGTGTTTGAATTGTCAACATTATTGTTTTTAGAATCTACCGTTTCTCATATTATTCATGAGAAAGGTATTCCAGAAGAAATAATGAGAGAAAGACACGCTAACATGGAATAGAAAATAAACGAGTAGCTTTGCTACTCGTTTTTTTTATTACTTGAAAGAATCACAGAATAGACATGCTTTAACACATGTCTATTTTTACGTTTAATAACTTATAAAATAACTCAGGAGAAGAATATGTCTTCGCGCAGAAACCTAGCGAACGCCATACGCGCTTTGAGCATGGATGCAGTTCAAAAAGCTAAATCAGGTCATCCTGGTGCACCTATGGGCATGGCGGATATCGCCGAAGTATTGTGGAATGACCATTTAAAACATAATCCAACCAACCCTGATTGGGCTGATCGCGACCGTTTTGTATTATCAAACGGTCATGGATCTATGTTAATTTATTCATTATTACATTTGACAGGTTACGACCTGCCTATGGATGAATTAAAAACATTCCGTCAATTACATTCAAAATGCGCAGGTCATCCTGAGTACAGTTATGCGCCTGGCATTGAAACAACGACAGGTCCTTTAGGTCAAGGTATTACCAACGGTGTTGGTTTTGCAATGGCTGAAAAGTTACTTGCTGCTGAATTCAACAAGCCAGGTCATGATATCGTTGATCATAATACTTATGTATTTATGGGTGATGGTTGTTTGATGGAAGGTATTTCTCACGAAGCATGTTCTCTTGCTGGTACATGGGGTCTAGGTAACTTGATCGCATTCTGGGATGATAATAATATCTCTATTGATGGACATATTGACGGTTGGTATACAGATGACACAGTAAGACGGTTTGAGTCTTACGGCTGGCATGTGATTTCAGTAGATGGACATGATTCTGATTCTATTAATGCAGCTATCGTATTAGCTAAAGCTGAAAAAGATCGTCCATCTCTAATTTGTTGTAAAACAATTATTGGTTTCGGTTCACCAAACAAATCTGGTAGCCATGACTGTCACGGTGCTGCATTAGGTGACGAAGAAGTCGCATTAACTCGTAAAGAGTTAGGTTGGACTTCTGCTCCTTTTGAAATTCCTGCTGATGTTTACGCAGGTTGGGATGCTAAAACTGCTGGTGCGGAAAAAGAATCTGCGTGGGATGTTAAATTTGCAGCCTACACAAAAGAATTTCCAGAATTAGCGAAAGAATTCACACGTCGTATGGCGAAAGAATTACCAGCAAACTGGAAAGAAGCAACGGATGCAATTATTGCTGAAACTAACGAAGCTGCAGCAAGTGTTGCATCTCGTAAAGCATCACAAAATATCATTGCAGCACTAGCGCCTGTACTTCCTGAATTTTTAGGTGGATCTGCCGATTTAACTGGATCTAACTTAACGAGCTGTGCAAGTTTCAAACACGTTAGCGGTAAAGAGAATGGTAACTACATCTCTTACGGTGTACGTGAATTCGGTATGTACGCAATCATGAACGGTATGGCTCTGCACGGTGGTTTAATGCCATTCGGTGGAACATTCCATATGTTCTCTGATTATGCAAAAAGTGCGTTCCGCATGGCTGCATTGATGAAAATCCGTACTATTGCTGTATTAACACACGATTCTATCGGTCAAGGCGAAGATGGACCTACTCATCAGCCTATCGAAAATACATCTGCAATGCGTCTTATTCCAAATATGGATGTCTGGCGTCCTGCTGATTCAGTGGAAGTTGCTGTTGCTTGGACTGCTGCTGTTGAGCGTTTAGATGGCCCATCTAGCTTAGTCCTAAGTCGTCAAGGTATTCCTGGTCGTAAACATGATGTCGCTGACTTTGCTGCTATGCGGAAAGGTGCTTATGTATTAGTAGAAGCAAAAGGTGATGTACAAGTTATCTTAATTGCAACAGGTTCTGAAGTTGACTTAGCGGCTAAAGCTCAAGAAGCACTTGCTGCTGAAGGTATTAATGCACGCGTTGTCTCTATGCCATCGACTAATGTGTTTGATCGTCAAGATCAAGCTTATAAAGATAGCATCTTAATTCCAGGCGTTAAACGTGTTGCGATTGAAGCAGGTGTTACTGACTTCTGGCGTAAATATGTTGGCTTAGAAGGTGGTGTTGTTGGTATCGATACATTTGGTGAATCTGCACCAGGCGGAGTATTGATGGAACACTTTGGCTTCACAGTTGATAACGTTGTTAAAACTGTAAAAGAAGTTTTATAGTCTAAAAAACGTATAGAGGATATTTTTCTCCTCATTTACGAATAGCCACTGATTAGTTATACTTGATCAGTGGCTTCCTTCGTTTCTTACGACATATAGGTGAATTGCGTGAAAAAAAATAATATCAAAAAAGGCATATTTACTGCCTTATTCCTTGCAAGTCCTCTTGTAATGGCGGGGAATGACTATCCGGCATCGGATTTTCAACCCAAAGTTTTATTCCAAGATACTGATTATAAACATGAAGTTTCTTCTTCATCTAATAGCTCTGCGGCATCTTTAGGCGAAAAAACAAAACCAGATGCTAATTATCCAGCAGCTACTTTTCAGCCAGAAGTGCTTTATCACGATACAGAATATAAGCATAAAAAAGTAGATATAAATAATGAATCGATTACTTTAGCTGTGTGGACAGAAACAGTAGAAGAAGAGGCGGCGGCTCAGGCTGCGGCAGCAGGTGAAGAATCTTCAATGAACCCTCTTTTTGCTATCGTTGTTTTAGGCGTTGCAGGTTTTTTGTACTCTAAAAAATCTAAAGGCACAGCTAAAACTAAAGGGTCGGCTAAGAAGTCTGGTGGTTTTTTTAGTAAGCGTAAAGCTAAATCAAGCACTGAAAGTGCAAGCGGTTTAACTGGAGTAGCTAAATACTTGCAGAGCAAAGCACCTAAACTTTCAGGGGTAGCGAAATATTTAGAAGCAAACCAACCAACTCCTAAATCAGGTGTTGCGAAATATGTTGCTCAAAGAATTGTAGAAGCTAAGAAAGCTGCGGCAAACAAAACCACAGGCGTAGAAAAGTATATGCGTAATCAAAACCGGGGGTAATATGTTTGGCTTTATATCAGATATTTTTTCCAGTAAAAAATCATCCACTCAAGCTGTTTATCGTAGTGATGAAAGCGTAAGCGCATCTTCGGATGGACTGACTGGAGTCGCTAAGTATTTAAATGAGCACAGCGCAACCTCTAGAGGGCCAAGCGGTGTCGATAAATACCTGCAAGGACAAGCGCAAACAAGTAGCGTGGCTAAGTATGTCGCAAGACAAGTTATTGCTGCTAAACAAGCTAATAAAGCTAAAGTTGCTATCAAAGGCGCAACTGGTGTGGCTAAATACTTGGCAGATAATGTTGATGCAAAGCCAGTCAAAAGTGGTGTTTCTAAGTATTTGGCGACTCGCAAAGTAACAACAGTTACTAGTGTTAGTAAATATATGCTTAAACTCTCTCTAGAGGCTAAAAATAAACCTGCAGTTGTTAGTAATAAGCAGACTGGTGTAGCTCAATATTTAGAGAGCAAACCAAAGCATACGACTAGCAGCGTGGCTAAATATTTAGCGAAACAAGTTAGTGCTGCAAAGCAGGTTGCTGTAGAAGCTATTGATGAAGTGGCTGACCCAGTTGCTGCTTTAACAGGTGTTGAAAAATACTTGAGCCAACAAGCAGGCTAGTTTAAATATTTAGTACTTATATTACTTTCAGTCTTGAATAGGCTGAAGGTAATAATATTTGTTACAATATTCAGGCTGGACTATCAATTAAATCCACTTTTCTTAACTACATTCGAATTAAGAAAAGTGGATTTATTGTTTGCTCTATCTATATAAATTGCATAACTTAACTTATATAGACAGAGAATATTACGAATTAAGAAAACTTAAGCTATAACAAAATTTAGCTTAGTAGCGCTAGAATTAATTCTTGCGTGCATCCTGATTTATCGACACAGTAGTGTGTTGTTTTTTTATTACTAATTATAAAAGGTGTCAATATATGGCTAATTTATTAGATCAACTTAAAGCAGTAACGGTTGCTGTTTCTGATACAGGTGATATCGCTGCAATCGAAAAATTCACACCGCGTGATGCAACAACTAACCCTTCATTGATTACTGCGGCAGCTCAAATGCCTCAATATCAAGGTATTGTTGATGATACATTAAAAGGTGCTCGTGAAACTCTAGGTGCCGCAGCATCAGCTACAGAGGTGGCTTCACTTGCATTTGACCGTTTAGCAGTGTCTTTCGGCCTTAAAATTCTTGAGATCGTACCGGGTCGTGTTTCTACTGAAGTTGATGCCCGTCTTTCTTTTGATACAGATGCATCTATTGCTAAAGGTCGTGATTTAATTGCACAATATGAAGCAGCAGGTGTAAACCGTGAACGTGTTTTAATTAAAGTTGCTGCTACTTGGGAAGGTATTCAAGCAGCAGCAGTTCTTGAGAAAGAAGGAATTCATACTAACTTAACATTGATTTTCGGTAAACACCAAGCGATTGCATGTGCGCAAAATGGTATTACCTTAATTTCTCCGTTTGTGGGTCGTATTCTGGATTGGTACAAAAAAGATACAGGTCGTGATTCTTATGAGCCGGCTGAAGATCCAGGTGTTGTTTCTGTAACAGAGATTTACAACTATTACAAAAAATTTGGGTTTAAAACTGAAATTATGGGTGCAAGCTTCCGTAATCTAGGTGAAATTACTGAATTAGCGGGCTGTGATTTATTGACTATTGCTCCTGCTTTATTGGCAGAATTGCAAACAACTGAAGGTGATTTACCTCGGAAACTTGATCCTGCAAAAGCAGCATTAATGGATATTGAAGAAATCAATGTTGATAAAGCAACTTTTGAGAAAATGCATAAGGCTGACCGTATGGCAACTGATAAACTTGCTGAAGGTATTCAAGGTTTCGAAAAGGCAATCATTACTTTAGAAGAAATACTAGCTAAACGTTTAGCTGAATTAGAAGCTTAAATTTTACTTTAAGCAACTAAGAAAAAGGCCTACTTTGTAGGCCTTTTTTTTGTCTGAAATTTAGCCTGCTAACAAAGTGGAACTGTGGCTTTACCCTTCATATAATAACGGCAATGCCTAGCATGTGTACTGTTTCACGTTTATGATCACGATTGAACATTTAAGAGCGCATGCATCTAAGCTTGCTAACATATTTTCTGATTTTTGCTCATGAGATGGTGTGGACAAAGTTTTATTGTTGAGCTCCATATGATGTTTGATATGAATAACCTGTATGTAGTATATTTTGAAGGTCGCGGTATTTCTTTTATTTCTTAGGTGCAAGTAAGGAGGTTTGGTATGTTGGCAGCTCAAGAGCATAATTTAGTTAGTATTGATGATTATTTGGATGCTGAATTAAGCAGTAATGGGAAGAATGAATATATAGAAGGAAGGGTTTGCGCCATGGCGGGTGCAAGTATTAATCATGAGCGTATTTGCATGAACCTTGCTATGAGTATAGGCGTGCATTTAAAGAATTCCCCCTGTGAACCTTTAGGGTCAGATATTAAGCTGAAGGTAGCAGAGAGATTTTTCTACCCTGATTTTATGGTTGACTGTGCGTTTGATGAGTCTGAAGCGTATTACACAGAAACACCGAGTATTATTATTGAGGTGCTATCTAAATCAACTAGGCGAATGGATGAAACTACCAAGC
>CBDVDU010000075.1:0-10072 GCA_965372825.1 uncultured Gammaproteobacteria bacterium
TCCAGAAACTGAATATTTAAAAACGTTCGTTTGTGCGGTGTCCGAAACGCTGTAAACACTGAGAATAAGCCGTAATTATAAGGATTACTTTAGCCCACTTGCATAAGGTATTATTTATAAGTGAGCTAAAGCCTGCCTTTTCCTCATAATTAAACTATGTTATATAACTCATTCAAGCCGTTTATATCCCATACTTTTATAGAGACTTTTCAATAAAAAAAATAATATATAAATAAAAACAATAAGTTAAAAAATGGCACTGCTCTTGCATTACTTTATTAATCATTGCTAACACTAGAAGAATAAAAATATGAGCAGCCAACAATCAGTACAACAAGAATCTCAAATTTCAAATGGTGCACTACTAGTGGGTGCGGGGCTTGCTTTAGCTTCATTTATTGTTCTTCCTGCCCTTGCCGCTCGTTTAGGCATAGGCTCAAGCCTAACAGGTGCAATGCGCATCGCACTCATGAAAGCCTCAACAAAAGTCTGCAACCCAAGCCAGACATCTAGTCTACCCACAGAAAAAACCTGCCCTCCCGATGCAGACTGCCATCAATAATAAAAAACGCTAACATTCCCTGTCATTCGGCCTTTATTTTCTGATAGAATGCAGTTATTCGTTTTATTGATATTTACGTAGGTCTAAAAACGTCGTCTTTCCAGCTTAGGCTTGCCCTTTAGCCAGTGAATTTCGTTTTGTTTCTAGCTTTAAACCCTCAAAATTATTACTTATATCTATGGTATCTATGGCTGATGAAAAAAAACCATGTGATTTGTGCGGACTCCCTGTAGAAATCGAAGGCTTTACTCTGTTAACAAAAGAAGGCAATAAGGATTTTTGCTGCGAAGGCTGTCAGGGCATTTATGAAATGCTCAATGAAGACAACCTACTTCCTGATGAATCTAAAAAATAACTCTTTCTAGCTTTTTAATTGGACTATTAACATGGCTCATAATCATAGTAAACACATTGCAACTACCGCCCATCATGCTAAAAACATAGCACATCTGGGTCTTGATAAACACGAAGTCTCATCTACATTAATCAAAGGTGCCGTTATGTCAGCTGGCGCACAAACAGGAAAATCCATCATGAGTAACATAGTAAAGCACCCTCTTCTTTTAGTTGGTATCGGCATGGTTGCAGGCTACTACGCACACAAGCACAGAAAAGATATTATTGGCTCTGTGAATTCAGTAACCGGCAAAGGCAAAGATTTTGTATTACAGCAAAAAGAAAATCTAGAAGATTTAGTGGCTGAATCAAAAGAAGCTCCAGAGTAAACATAAGGTTGCTTATTGATAAGAGGCAACATTAATTATACTTGCAGGGCATGGCTTCAGCCCGCCTTTAGGGCTGGCGATAGCATTGGCGAGTTAAAGCCACGCCTTACAGTTTTTAATATATTCCGTTTTAAATGGATAGCCAAACATCATACTCCAGCCTAACCTGACCTTTAGCTGCCATCATTTCAGCAACTAAATGTACATTCTCTCTTTCTAAGTTATATTCTTAACTACTTACATGTCTATACAAAAAGAAATTATTTTACGTTATAAATCTTCAGGCCATGTAAGGTTCCAAATCCCGGAACGCTTATGCAGTCCTGAAATAGCCACTTTTGTTTCCGATGCGATTCAACAAATTGATGGCGTTTATCAAGTCAATCTCTATCGCAACAAAAAAAAGCTCGCAATCCGCTTTGTCGATGAGGCACTCCCCTTTCAAGCCTTAGTAAATCAACTCTTAGCTTTACTCACAGACTTAGAAAATAAAGGTTTTTTTATACCCAAAGCAAAACCAACCAAAACCTCACTGATAAAAAACACCTTTTTTGACTGGAAAGGAACGCGCTGGGCAAAAGACAAATACACAGAAACCAAAGAAACAGCGCAAGCTATCGGCATTTTGACAAAATTAGGTTTGAAAAAAAAACCTGAAATTCTCACCAACCCTGAAAAAACACTAATTAATTTTTTTAATGATGTTTTGATTCTATTTCTGGTCAAAACTCACTGGAAATTAATTACTAAAAAATGGTTACTAGAACCGCTTAAATATCGCTACCAGTGGCTGACCGTTTTTTATCTGATGTATTTATTCATTCGTTCTAAAAACAAAAACAAATAAAATTGACGCTAAATATGACGCAATCATTTCAGCCAAAAAATTTTGAACTCGCTCATGAATTGAAAAATCGTATAAGAATCCTTGTTCCTATACTAGAGAAAGATCCTGAGCGCACTTATATTTTTGAAATTATTTTAAAAAAACGCCCCGAAATAAAAGCGATCAAATCTGTCCCTGAGATTGGCTCAGTCACGCTTTATTTTGACCACCAAGCATTGCCTAAGCAGAACTTACTAATTCTTCTGGATATGGTTTTAGGTAATATTGGTAAGAAAAAAATCAGTTTACCCAAAAGTAGTGTTGTTGAAGACCTGAGCATTCCTTTGCAAGATATCAGTCTCGCGATTGAAGGGATGAGTTGCGCCTCTTGCGCCTTGCTATTAGAAATGTCCTTAAATCGTGACCCTCGCATACACAGCGCTACGGTCAACTTTGCTTCAGCCATTGCAACAGCTCAAGGCCGTTTATCGCGCCAAGAAATGTCCGCTATTATCAATAAAGTTGGCTATAAAGCTAACTTAATGGATACGCTATCTCAGCGTCAGGGGGTGATCCAAAAGGAGCGCCTGCGCCTGGCCAGCGCTAAAAAAAGATTTATTTGGGCCAGCGTCCTGAGTGCTCCCGTCATTGCCGTTGGCATGGCAATGCCCGCAGGTCGTTTTTACCATTGGTTTCAATTTGCACTGACAACACCCGTAGTATTTGTTGCTGGCGCTACGTTTTTTTCCAAGGCATGGAAACTAGCCAAAATGGGCAATGCGAATATGGATAGTTTAATTGCTATCGGTGTTGGTTCTGCTTATGGTTATAGCTTACCTTCTTTATTGAGAGGCCGAGGCCACCTATATTTTGAAGCTGCCGCTAGCATTATTTCATTCGTCTTACTCGGACGTTATATGGAAGAAAGCGCTAAAGGAAAAGCAGGCGAAGCGATTAGAAAATTAATCGACCTACAGCCTCAAACAGCGACCTTATTGAAAGACGATCAAGAATTTACCATTAGCATTGATGACATAGAATTAGATGACCTATTACTGATTCGTCCCGGTGAAAAAATACCAACTGACGGCGAAGTAGTTTCAGGTCTATCTACTGTTGACGAAGCCATGGTAACGGGAGAAAGTATGCCCACAGTTAAAGAGACTGGACATAAAGTCATCGGCGGCTGCGTGAATGGCACTGGCGTCTTAACGATTAAAGCCACGGCTATCGGTATGGATACGGTATTAGCCGGCATTATCCACATGGTCGATCATGCGCAAGCCTCTAAATTACCGGTACAAAAATTAGTTGATAAAATCTCTGCGGTATTTGTACCCAGTGTTATGGCAATTTCCGCTCTAACCTTTGCTTCTTGGACAATCGCGGGCGCACCGTTTAGTTTTGCTTTTAGCAGTGCGATTACAGTATTACTAATCGCCTGCCCTTGCGCACTAGGCTTAGCAACACCAACTGCCATTATGGTCGGCACGGGGCAATCAGCCAAGCGCGGTGTGTACATCCGTAACGGCGAAAGTTTAGAAACTGCGACACATTTAACCGCAATTATTTTCGATAAAACTGGCACAATCACTGAAGGTAAACCGCAAGTTACTAACTTTATTAATATCAGTGATCATAGCGAAGAAATATTGTTATCGCATATTGCTTCTGCTGAACATAATTCCGAACATTTCTTAGCGCAAGCCATTGTTAATTACGCGCAAGCGGAGCATGACTTTGAATTTAAGGCCGTTAAAGATTTCAATGTTATCCCTGGTCGTGG
Source organism: uncultured Gammaproteobacteria bacterium (assembly GCA_965372825.1). Taxonomy (GTDB): domain Bacteria; phylum Pseudomonadota; class Gammaproteobacteria; order Methylococcales; family Methylomonadaceae; genus Methyloprofundus. The sequence goes on from CBDVDU010000075.1 coordinate 3,900, forward strand.
ATTAAAAGCTAAAGTCGGGCATTATCAAATACTGATTGGCAATCAAGCTTGGCTAGAAGAACAAAACATTGATATTTCTGAATTAATGCCTCATGCAGACACTTTAGGGATTTCTGGAAAAACACCGGTATTTACTGCATTTAACGGCAAAGCAACAGCCTTATTTGGTATCGCAGATCAACCCCGTGAATCAGCTAAAGCAGCAATAGCGGCACTGAATAAACTGAATATCGAAACACTTATGGTTACTGGTGATACCAGCGCGACGGCACATCATATTGCTGATTTAGTGGGAATTAAAACGGTTATCGCTCATGCATCACCTGAACAAAAATTACAAGAAATCCACCGCCTACAAAATGAAGGTGGCTCGGTTGGCATGATTGGCGACGGTATTAATGACGCACCTGCCTTAGCAGCGGCTAATGTCGGCTTTGCTATTGGTCATGGAACTGATATTGCTATTGAATCTGCTGATTTAACCTTGGTTAATGGCGACATTGCTAAAGTCGCAGAAACCGTTGAACTCAGCACTTTAACCATGAAAATCATTAAGCAGAACCTGTTTTGGGCTTTTGGTTACAATACTATCGCTATTCCAGTTGCCGCAATCGGCAGACTCAACCCTATGATTGCTTCTGCCGCTATGGCATTAAGCTCCGTTTCAGTAATTGTAAATTCTCTACGTATCAACGGAAAATAACGTGACTGATTTTTTGGCTAATTTACCTGCCTTTTTGGCAAACTTAGATTACACCGTTTACACCCTCGCCTTTATGACTGGTTTCTTGGGTAGTGGACATTGCGCGGGAATGTGTGGCGCTTTAGTCGCCGGCTTCTTTATGAAGACCGAGAAAAAAAGCGTATGGCCTTATCTAACTTACCATTTTGCACGAATTACCATGTATACCATTGTCGGCATAACAGCTGCGATGATTGGCGTTGCTTTGGTTTCTACGGGCATGCTCGGCCACATACAAGGTTTTTTACAAGTATTCATTGGCTTTTTTGTGATTATATTGGCGTTAGGTATTGCAGGCCTTTCTCCTTGGCAGTTTTCCATGAAATACATGCCAACCAAAGTCCTAAATAAAATTTTTATGGCTGCTGCTCGACGCGGCTCATCACTAGGTGCAGCAATGGGCGGTATGTTAAACGGCCTAATGCCCTGCCCTTTAACCTTTGCTATGGCTGTTAACGCAACCTCAGCCCCTTCTCCTATAGAAGGCGGATTAATGATGCTGGCCTTAGGCTTAGGTACTTTACCCACTATGCTTGTCGTTACCTTTGCTTTTGGTAAGCTCGGCACTAAAGCCCGCGGCCTTATGCTCAAAACAGCCGCTGTGCTTATGATTGTAATGGGCGCAAACACCATGTATATGGGCGTTAAATTTCTTGCTTCAGATGCGGGATTTAAGGATATGATGCACGATATGCACTCCATGGAAATTATGCAAATGGATCACTCTACCCACAATATGCCATAAAACTTAGTTAGCTTATGAAACTCGCCCCTCACGACGTTCTTATTTTACATGCAGCGGCGGATCTATTAGAAAATCCTAGCTTTAGCTCTAAAGTCACCAAAACCGTCGGTAGTACCATTGAAAAAACCATTGCTATTTTACCGACGCAAGTTTCACTCTCCCTTAATGACATTACCCGTACAGCTTTAGAGAAGTCATTAGAAGGCGCAATTTTCACTTTAAGCTCGCGCGAAAGCAGTAAACCTTATAAAAAAACTCATCAGTTTTTAGCGGGCTTAAGTGGCGCTATCGGTGGCGCTTTTGGTTTTGCCGCAATTACCGCAGAACTCCCCCTATCAACTACCATTATGCTGCGCTCAATTGCCGAAATTGCCCGTTATCACGGCGAAAATGTTAGCCATGCCAATACAAAAATGGCTTGTCTAGAAGTCTTCGCCCTCAGCGATAGCGCCAAACATGGCTCAGAAACAGGGTATTATGCGATTCGTTCTTTACTCGCCAAATCCTTATCGGATGCGGCAACACAGCTTGCAACACCCTCCCTCAGCAAAGAAACTGCGCCTTTAATCAGTAAAGCGATCAATCAAATTGCCGCACGCTTCAGCATCCCTATTACGGAAAAAATTGCCGCACAAAGCATACCTGTTATTGGGGCCATTGGCGGAGCAAGCATTAACCTTATGTTTATTCGTTACTTTCAAGGCTTAGCGCATGCACACTTTGCTTTGCGCCACCTTGAACGAAAGTATACCCCTGAGTTAGTTAAATTAAATTATCAAAAATGGGTTGCACGACAAAACTAATTTCTTGTTTTGTAGTATCATAGCCACCCCTCACAGATTTTGCCTCTAGGAAAAAATGCAGATAGGTCCTTATCAATTAGAGAATAATCTCATTTTAGCGCCTATGGCTGGCATCACAGACCGTCCATTTCGTAACCTATGCAAACAGTATGGTGCGGGGCTTGCGGTCTCAGAAATGGTTGCTTCGAACCCTGCCTTACGCAAGAATAAACGCACTTTACTAAAAGCCGATCATAGCGGTGAAATCGGCTTGCGCTCAGTGCAAATACTAGGCACAAACCCAGAACAAATGGCAGAAGCTGCACAAATTAATGCACTACGCGGCGCACAAATCATAGACATCAATATGGGCTGCCCAGCTAAAAAGGTATGCTCTGTCTCCGCAGGATCAGCCTTGATGCGTGATGAAGACTTAGTAAAACGCATTTTAGATGCGGTCGTACAAGCCGTAAGCATTCCCGTTACTTTGAAGATTCGTACCGGCTGGGATAGTGACAATCGCAATGCGGTGTCCATTGCACAAATAGCCGAACAATCAGGTATTGCTGCCTTAACTGTACATGGCCGCACACGCGCCTGCGCATTTAAGGGTAATGCCGAATACGACACAATTAAAGCCGTCAAACAAGCCGTGAGCATTCCGATCATTGCCAATGGCGATATTAATTCAGTTGAAAAGGCTCAATATGTCTTAGAACATACGAGGGCTGATGCAATCATGATCGGCCGGGGCGCTCAAGGTCGACCCTGGTTTTTTCAAGAAATCCAACATTATTTACAAACTGGAGAACACGCGGCCCAAGCAGATTTGGAGCAAATCAGAAGCACCTTACAACAACATTTAACAGAGCTTTATCTATTTTATGGCTCTCTTAATGGTGTTAGAATAGGCCGTAAACATATCGGCTGGTACTTCGATCACGTAAGCACTTTGCCACCAGCTGTTAAAAGCAAAATATACCAAACCGACTCCCCAGAGATTCAGCTATCTCTCGTTAATTCGGCATTTGATCTTTTCGATCCATCGATGTCGTTGCAACCTAAAAATAACGCATGCAAGTATTTATAAAATGAGCACTAGCAATAACACGCCCCCTATTCCTTTATCTGCACAGGTAAAGCAAGCAGTTGACAACTACCTCAAGCAACTTGATGGCTATGATGCCACTGGCTTACATGCCATGGTGCTTGCTGAAGTTGAGAAGCCTTTATTTGCAGCCACGCTAGAGTATTCGGGCTACAATCAAACTAAAACCGCACAAATCCTTGGCATAAGTCGCAGTACTTTACGTAAAAAAATAGAGCAATACGACCTATCCTAATTATTTTCAGCCTTAGAGATTTCCATGAAAAAAAAAGTTACCCGCGCCTTAATCAGTGTTTCTAATAAAACTGGTGTTCTTGATTTTTGCCGTGAATTAGACCAGCTAGGCATAGAACTATTATCCACTGGCGGCACAGCAAAATTACTCGCCGAAAATGACATTAACGTCACCGAAGTTTCTGATTACACAGGCTTCCCTGAAATGATGGACGGCCGCGTTAAAACCTTACACCCAAAAGTACATGGCGGCATTTTAGGTCGCCGCGGCATTGACGATGAAATCATGGCGGCTAATGGCATTAATGCGATTGATATGGTGGTGGTTAATCTCTATCCTTTTGAAGAAACCGTTGCCAATCCAAATTGCGATTTAGAAACAGCGATTGAAAATATCGATATCGGTGGCCCAACGATGATTCGCGCCGCTGCTAAAAATCATAATGATGTTGCTATCGTAGTTGACCCTGCTGACTATTCTGCCGTTCTTACTGAATTAGTTAATAACGAAAATCAGCTTGCACATCAAACACGCTTTAACCTTGCCTTAAAAAGTTTCGAGCATACGGCAAAATACGATACGGCTATTTCCATTTATTTAGGCAACATTAATAAGCAACAATTCCCAGAAACGCTGAACTTACAATTCCACAAATTGCAAAGCATGCGTTACGGTGAGAACCCACATCAAAATGCGGCCTTCTACCAAGAAAAATCACCAGCATCAGGTACGATTTCAGCGGCTAAACAACTACAAGGTAAAGAGCTTTCATACAACAATATCGCCGATACTGACTCTGCTTTAGAATGTGTTAAATCATTCGAAGAAAAGCCGACTTGCGTTATCGTTAAGCATGCAAATCCTTGTGGTGTGGCTCAAGCTGATTCATTATTAGAAGCTTACGATTTAGCTTATGCAACCGACCCTACCTCTTCTTTTGGTGGCATCATTGCCTTTAACCGCGAATTAGATGAAGTAACTGCTGCAGAAATCATTAAACGCCAGTTTGTTGAAGTGATTATCGCGCCAACCGTTAGTGCTGCTGCTCAAGCCGTATTAGCCGAAAAGAAAAATGTTCGCGTTTTAGAATGTGGTATTTGGAACAGCGGCAACGAACCTTGCTTTGATTTTAAACGTGTTTCTGGTGGCTTATTAGTTCAAGACAAAGACTTCGGTACCATTAGCGCAGCAGAAGTAAAAGTCGTTAGTAAACGAGCGCCGACAGAGCAGGAAATGGCCGATTTATTATTTACCTGGAAAGTGGCTAAATTTGTTAAATCAAACGCTATCGTTTATTGCAAAGGCGGCCGCACCATCGGTGTTGGCGCGGGGCAAATGAGCCGCGTTTATTCCGCTAAAGTTGCCGGAATTAAAGCCACTGATGAAGGCTTAACCGTCCCTGGGTCAGTTATGGCCTCCGATGCTTTCTTCCCATTTAGAGATGGCTTAGATGCCGCCGCAGAAGCAGGCATTACCGCTGTTATTCAACCGGGCGGCTCTATGCGTGATGCAGAAGTCATTGCCGCAGCAGATGAACATAATATCGCTATGGTGTTTACTGGCATGCGTCATTTCAGACATTAGAAATAACAGTTACCATTGCCTTTGTGGGAGTTGCTTTAGCCACGAAATCGCGACTAAAGTCACTCCCACAAAGAACCATACTGTTTTATAAATCCTGTGACTATACTCAGCTTGAAATGCTAGATACTGCTTTAAAGCCCTCTCTTGTTGGAGAGGGTTGGGTGAGGAGTGGTTAAACTAAATTCTTTTTTCCATAGCTTTTGGCTTTTAACAATAAGAAAAAACATTTAGCAAAAAAATTATTTAATTTCTCCTCACCCAAACCCTCCCCAGCAAGGGAGGGCTTAAAAGCAAATACAACATTTACGTAATATACTATATTTTTAAATTACGCTGAGTAGTTATAAAAACCTATTATTTAACCCTCTCTGGTTTACATTATGAAAATTCTTATTGTCGGTAGCGGCGGACGTGAACACGCACTTGCTTGGAAAGCGAGCCAATCACCTAAAGTAACCAATGTTTTTGTCGCTCCCGGTAATGCCGGTACCGCTTTAGAAGATAAACTCACTAATATCGACTTTGCAGTAGAAGATATTGCAGGTTTATTAGCTTTTGCACAAAAAGAAGCTATCGATTTAACTATTATTGGCCCTGAAGTTCCTCTAGTTTTAGGTATCGTTGATGCCTTTCAAGCTGCTGGATTAAAATGTTTCGGTCCTAGCGCTAAAGCAGCGCAATTAGAAGGCTCGAAGAAATTCTGTAAAGACTTTATGGCGCGCCATAAGATTTCTACTGCGGAATATGAAACATTTACCGAAGTCCAAGCGGCCACTGATTACATTAAAGCCAAAGGCGCACCCATTGTGGTTAAAGCCGATGGTTTAGCGGCCGGTAAAGGCGTCATCGTCGCGCAAACTGAAGCTGAAGCAATTGCTGCGGTTGAAGATATGCTTTCGGGCAATAGTTTTGGTGAAGCTGGTAGCCGCGTGGTTATCGAAGAATTTTTAACGGGCGAAGAAGCTAGCTTTATCGTT
>CBDVDU010000076.1:0-10022 GCA_965372825.1 uncultured Gammaproteobacteria bacterium
ATACACACAGGATGAAGTGTAGCGACAAGGAAGTCCAAACTGGATTAAGCGCGGCTGGAGTTATAAGCGCAGGGAAATATTAGGAATCACTAAGAGTAACGGTGGCATAAGCAGGGAGCGATAGGGATTATTGGTAATGAAGCGAAAGAGTTCGCTTTAGCTTATTAATGGAATATCAGGAATAAGGAGTGAGTCTGGATGACTAGAAAAGGAAATGGACAACGGCAGGCCAAGGTGGCGAACGCAGAGCAATAAGGGATGGCAAAGGAAGCGGTGGCTAGGATAGTAATGTAATCGACTGTGATAACTGTTTAACAACGACGATATTTAAGGACGAATAGAGTTGTTTGTTTACTCGAATAGGAGTGCCATTTAGGCACTCCTTTTGTTGTTTTAGAAAAGTGAAAAGTAATGAAAAAAATACGTGAATTAGCACAAGAAGATGAATCTAACACTTTGCTGGATAAAACGATGCCGTGGATGTTTGGTGCCGGTATTGCAGCGGGTCATTTGCTGACCTCATCAAGTTGTACGATTCCACAACAAGGTCGGTGTGCAGTTTGTGGTGGTTGTGTCGTTGCTTTAGGCTCTTTGGTAGGCTGGGCAATGCTAAAAAAACGTCAAGGTGATGATTTTTATAATCAAAAATAAATAATCTGAGACCTAAAGAATTAATGAAGTCGAAAGCTCTTTTTTTATCCACCTGTTTGTTAATGCCGGTATCTAATGCTTATAGTGCTTGGAATTGGAGTGGTGCGCTGAAAGCAAAAGTTCAGGCAGATAATCGCTATACGCGTTATGTAGATGATGCGCAGATATTTGGCGAGGTATGGGGTAATTTTGAGGCTTTTGATGATGATGGCTGGCGCGCCTCAATAGATTTTGTTGCGCGTGAAGGTAGTGAGTATGGTTTTGAAGGTGACATTTATCAACTATATGCGGAAAAACAGATAAAAGAATGGGATAGTACCATCAAGGCAGGGCGTTTTCAGCGTTCAGATAGTTTGGGCTTTTATAGTTTGGATGGAGCCTCTTGGTTGTATGAATTATCAGAATACGGTTTATCTTTCAGTGTTTATGGTGGCAAGCCAACACGACAAGAGGATGTGCGCTCTGTTTCTGGTGATTGGTTATATGGGGTTGAGATGATGAGTAATCAGCAAATCAACTGGAATAATAGTGTCTTGCCTATAGATACTTGGTTGCTACGTTTTGGGTTTCAGCAGTTTCATGATGATCATACTTCAACAAGATTAACGTTAGCTAATACCATAGCAGGTGAGTTTAAGCATGAGTTTTTACATGCTTATGAACTATCCTTTATGAGTACCTTAGAAACAGAAACCGGTGTTTTTGAAGAGGTCTTTACCAGTTTAATGTTGGATATTACTGAGGATAGCCGAGTACGTATTAATTACTCTTTGTATGAGCCTAAAAGTTTTTATCCTACTTTTAAAGAAAAATTTTATAGTGAATATTACCAAGGTCGGCAAGACTTATTAAGCTTAAGTTTTGATCAGCAGTTAACTGACACCTTTAGCTATCATATGGGCGGTAAACGTGCTGCGCGTAAGTCTGAACATGATATTGGTTATGGATTTGATGTGGGTGTGAAAAGTAGCTATTTTCGTGATTTAATGGTAACTGCTGACTTTGATATGCTCGAGTTTGGTAAAAGCAGTTCTTATAATATGTATTTCAGTAGTCAATACTCTATTAGTGCCAATTCTTTACTTAATTTAAATTTAGCTTATTCTTGGGATACTAGCCCTTTATATGGTGAAAATAGAGGGGCAGGTACAGAAATAAAGTATCGTTATAAATTATTTAGTGATGTTTTTCTGGATTTGGCGGGGAGTTATATTATTAATTCTCGTTTAAATAATGAATACCTAGTTGGTTTACAAGCCACTTGGTATTTTGATAATTTTCAAGCAAAGGTGAGTAAGTAATGCGTTGGTTTGTAGCGAGCTTTTTGCTGTTTATGTCGGTTTTAGGTGTTGCCGCTGAAACGGGTGAGAAAAAAGAAAAAACCTGGTGGGAAAAACGTGATGTACGTAGTGATATTTATTACCCGCACGAGACGCATTATGACGTCATGGAGGAAGAGGGTGATAGCTGTTTGCTCTGCCATGCGTTTCAGAAAAATGATGAGCATGACGAAAGCAAACGTAAACCTCTAAATATCATTGCCAATGAGCCGCTGATGGGTATTTGTCACGACTGTCATGTTGATGAGAAACGCGGGCCGTGGCGCTGTGATGTCTGTCATGATGACCCTAAAAAGATTTGGCCTGCAGATCATAATTCTGGCTATATTCAGAATCATGGCGAAGATAGTAAGCAAGGCACAGCTATCTGCGAGACTTGCCATTTAGATCGTAAATTTTGTACGGATTGTCATTTTCGTCGCGACACTCTAGGTACGGGGTACCACCCTTTAAATTATATAAATCGACATGGCTTGGAGTCGCGCATGATGCCTGAAAATTGTAGTAAATGTCATAACAGCTTTTATTGTCAAGATTGCCATAATCAATAACTATGTCTAAAAAATTACTCTGTGTTTTTATTGTACTATTCGCTGGCCTGAATATTATTTCCCAAACTGTGTTGGCGCGTGATGTGTCATTAGCGAACAATCAAATATTATTAACGCCTACGCATGGCGGGGATGGTAGTGCTTGGGGGCAAAGCGAGTGTTCTAGTTGTCATGTGTTGCGCAATATTCATGCGACCGCACCTGCGATTAAAGGCATTACTCAAGAGGTGGGTTATTCTACTTGTACTGGCTGTCACGGACAAAATGGTACTAGTGTGCAACGTGAATGTACTGTGTGTCATAACTCAGAACGATTACCAAAATCACCTTTGCAGCATGCAGAGAAAAATCATAATTTTACTGTAGCAGAAAACTCGAAACTTAATGATGCGAATTGTTTGGTTTGTCATGATGCATCGGATATGGATGGTGTGTTTGAGCCTGCTGTGGATTTAAAGCACTTTCAGTCCCCTGAGATAGATATGCCTTATCGAAGTGGGACTGAATTTTGCCTGCGTTGTCATAATGAAAATCATCAGCAAGCTGGGTTTGAAATGGAGCCACGCTTCCTGCGCGATCCGTTGGTGATGATGGAGAAAAATTATCATTTTATTGATATGCATGGCAATAGAAAAGGTACGGGGGAGCGCACTTATGCGGGTTTACGTAGTGGTGATTATGAATATTCTAGTCTGGTTGAATGTACAGATTGTCACGCAATGCACGGTACGCATAATGAGAAATTGATTGTTGACCGCACTGATGCGGGCATGAGTAAGCTTAATGCTAGCTTGCGCCTTCAGCCTGTGCTGATTGATGTAAAGCAGAATGGTGATTATTCGCAGATGTGTGTGACTTGCCATCAAATGGAAGTTATTGTTGAGCAAGGTGCGCAGGATACCGGTAACGGCTTGTCAGGTGTGCATGAAGTAGGTACTGATTGTCGTGAGTGTCATGTACATGGAATGGCTGTGCAAACGGGATTATGATGCCTTACTTGTTTTGCTTGTTAACGCTAGCAACCTTATTTATAAGCCCTTTAAAGGCTGCAGATAAAATAGAGTTACCGCCCTTGCATCACCTTGTCGGTATAAAGCCTTCTGATGCGATTAAAGTACCAGATAAATTTAAGCTGGGTGACGAGGGTGAATTAATTTGCGCTACTTGTCATGGTTTAAAAGATATAGATAAAACGCCTGTTGATAAAGTGGATACTAAAGCAGCCGACTTTCTAGTTGGCGGACATTATAGGAACCTTACAGGGCTTTGTTATCAATGTCACGATGAGAAAAAGACACAGCGCGAGAACATTCATATTTTGCTTGATGAGCATGGCGAAATTAAGAAAAAACAATGTACTTATTGCCATGAAGAGGTTCCTGATCGTGATAAAAAACTAACTGTAGCTGAGTTAAAGTTGCGCTTGCCTATGAAAGGCTTATGTTATGGCTGCCACCTTAAAGATCCACATTTCAATGCGGTTGAGCATCAAGTGAAACCCGCACAAAAAGAGATGCTAGAACGTATTAAAAAACATAGCGAAGAGCTTGGTATCTTGGTTCCTCTCAGTGATAAGCAAGAAGTTATTTGCGTCAGCTGTCATACACCTCATCAATATGGTGTGATTGACCCTGAAAAACCAGCGGGGAAGCAAGTTATTAATGATGATTTGGCTGAGGGTGTGACTTATAAGGCACATCCTTGGGATCAGGTTTTTACTGCAGATAAAGCGGATCGCTTAGCTGAATTTAATCAGCAACATAAGATGAATGTTGAGTTTTCATATCAACGTATTGTGCAGGAAGCCTTGTTGCGCTTACCTGCTAAAAATGGCCAGTTATGTCTGGTATGTCATGATTTTAAAGATTGAAGAATATAAAAGGGGAAGTGCATGCGAGTGATTGAGAATATAAAAGCCATTCCGAAAATGCAGAAGTTTCGTTATGCTATGATTCTTTTAGCTAGCATGAGCTTATTAGGGCCTTTAGCCTTTTTGCCGCAATTAGTGGGTAGTGATGATTTGTGCGGTAGTTTATGTATGCGCCGTTTCTATTTGTATTTTCCGGGTATGACTTGGGAAGATTTTTTTGTGCATGTAAATGCCGCTTCAATTGGTGTGATGGCTTTTAGCTTAATCATGATCACTACTTTGTTTTTTGGGCGTATCTGGTGCGGTTATCTGTGTCCAGTCGGTGGCTTGGCTGAATTAAGTTCGCGCATGCTTAATGATCGCTGGAAAATTGAGTTTCGTTCTTTACCGCAAATACAGATTCGTTACGGCTATTTTGGTTTCTTTTTGGTGGCGATGCCTGCCTTAGGAATTAGTGCTTGTAGCTTGTGTAATTTTATTACTATCCCGCGTTTGATTGAAGCGATGAGTGGTGAATATCGCGGTATGATGTTCTTAGTCTCCAGTGTTGGTCTGGTAAATTTGGGCTTATTGCTGCTATTAGGTGTGTTCGCCAGTAAAGGGCGTGCTTATTGTCAGTTTATGTGTCCGATTGGTGCGGCGGATGGATTAGTTAATCGTATTGCGGCAAACATGCCTTTTGCGCGTCGTATTCGCGTTGCCAAAGAGCGTTGTACTGGCTGTAATATTTGTGCGCGAGATTGTATGTGTGGCGCGATTAAAATGGTCGATAAAATAGCGGTAGTCGATCAAGCGTCTTGCATGTCTTGTCATGAATGTGTCGATGTTTGTGACTGGAATGCTCTCGCGTGGACAACAAAACCGAATCATAATGTGAATGAGCCTAAACGCATTAAAAAGAATACTGAAATCTTCCCTTTACCAGATTGGCAGGCAGTACATTTTAATCCTGTAAAAGCTGATGCTGAAGGTGCCATCAAAACAGGGCCAGCCATCAGCGTGCTCAGCGTTTTTAATGCCATGATTTTCTTGACTGTTATATCAATAATTATTGTTGGTTCATTTTTATAATCATGAGTGAAGTAGGGTTGTCATAAGCATGTTGCGTTTTTTATTATTAATAGTGTTATTGGTGCTAGGGCACGAGCAGGCATCTGCTAATCCACGTTATAGTGACCCCGATGGTTGCCTGTCCTGCCATGCTTACGAAGGCTTAAATTATATCGATGAAAATGGTGTGATGCGTAGCTCAACGATTGACAGTAGCCATTATGCGAGCTCTTTACACGGCAGTGTGCCGTGTATGGACTGTCATCGCGAGGTGAAGGATTATCCGCATAAAGTTGAAAATACCGAAGTCGATTGTAGTGAGTCTTGTCATATAGAAGAGCCGTCAGAAGGTGTGAAATATTCGCATGATGTAATTCATGAAGAAATGGATAAATCAGTACATGCTGGCGGTTGGTATAAAGGATTAACAGGCGGAAATCGTTTAGAAGAGATTGAAACTGAGCAAGACCCGTCTTGTCGCCTTTGTCATAGCAATACCTTATATATAGCAGAAACCCAGTTAGCTAATTTTAAGAAAGAATTTGATCACGCAGAAACTGAATGCGGTAACTGTCATCAAGGTAAAGCTTGGATGGGGCAGTTTGGTGGGCATATTTTACGTCGTTTGGTTGGTCGTCGCTGGAATAACCAAGAAAATAATCAAATGTGTATCGATTGTCACGGCGATGTTAAAAAAATGCGTGATGTTGAACAAGAAGATCCAGAGACACTTGAAAAACATCCGCCGAGTGATCGTTTTGTGCATAGTGCAGATAGCTATGCCAAAACCTTGCATGGTCGTTTAATTGTCGATGGCTCACTTTACGGTGCGTCATGTATTGATTGCCATGCACCGGAAGGCTGGAAGCATGAGATTCGATCTTATACAGACCCTGTGTCAGCATCGCACCCTGATAATTTACCTGAAACCTGTGGTCAGTCTAATTGCCATGGCTATACTAAAAAGCCAGGCAATGAAGGGTTTACGTTAACGGATATGCATGATATTTCTTTAGTGGGTTTAATCTTTATGGATAAGCCTTTCGAGGTTGAAGCAGTACGAGAATCTAAGTGGTTCTGGAGTAGTTGGCCTTTATTACTTATTTCCTTGGTTTTTGCGATTAGTAGTATTGTCTGGTGGGTGCGTTTTCGTAATACAAAGAAAATTATTCCAATTGTTGGTGGTGATCGTTTTGAAACCGTTATGATTGGTCGTAAATCCAAAGCAAAGCGTAAAGCATCCGCTAAGAAGCTAGTAGCAAAAAAGACCGTTAAGCCTAGAGCCAAAGCAGCAGTAGAGATTAAAGAGCCGGTGACACCTGATGCAGTTGGCGGTAAAGAGAGCTTAACTTCCACGCCAATAGTGTCTACTGAAAAACAGGTGACTCAGGCAGAGCCAGGATTACAGGTTGATTCAGAAACACCTAAGTCAACCACTGAGGCAGTTGTAGAAAAAGAAAAGACTGTAGAGACTGAAAACTTGAATACTAAGCTACCGAAAGTTGATAATGATCCTAATGATAAAGGCGCTTAATATGACACGCTTATTAACTACTCTACTATTAACTGTTTTGTGTTCCTGGGTGCATGCGGAAGGCTTGTATTTAAAAGCGCTGAATAATACTAGCCTTACTGCTGAGCAAATTCAAAAATCATTAAAGAAAGTGGAGGAGCATAAAGACATCACTTTGCGTGGTGATTTAGATGTTCCACCATTTCATAAGCGTGACAAAATAAATGATTCCTTGGAGCATAGCTTTTGTACGACTTGTCATATGAGTCCTCCGCACACTAAAAGTGAACGTACGCGTACTTTTATGAATATGCATACTCAATATATTGCTTGCGAAACCTGTCATTTTCGCCCTGAAAATGTACAGCTCAGTTATCAATGGCAAGATACGCGCGATGCGAGTTCGGTGCGTGTTAAACCAGAATTATTTCGCCAAGCATTAAAGCCAGAGGACAAAAATAAAAAAACTTTACCGGCAAAAAAAGAAATAACCCAACCCGCAAAAGGCATTAACCCGTTTTATAAGATTTCGCCTTATTATCAAGAGCAGCCGGTATCTTTACGTAACAGTGAAACTTTTGCTCAAGAAACTAAAAAAATATGGCAGCAGGATGGCCGCTTAGATATAAAAGCAGAGCGTAGAGCTTTAATACATGCACCATTATCAGAAAAAGGGCCTGAGTGTAAAGCATGCCATACAGATAAAGAGTCATTGCTTAATTTATCTGATCTAGGTGCTACAGCTTATCAGGCGGAAAAAATTCATAATAATATAATTGCTCAATTTTTTGCGCGCTATAAAGAAAAAGACCAACGTATTCGTATTATTAATTTATTGCAATGAGCCAATTGATAATGCGTTTCTTTTATTTCTTTATTTCACTGCTATGGTTTAGCTCAGTCAGTGCTATGCAGCAAATCCCCATTGCCAATCAGCAGCAAGTTTTTCAAGCGGATCTCAATCAGCCCAGTGATATTGTTGCTGATGGGCAAGGGCAGCTCTATATATTAGATGGCATGAACTCACGAGTCGTTATTATGTCGCCTCAAGGTACTGTGCTTAGGGAAATAAATACCCAAGGAACTGCATACAGTTTTACTAAAGCGATGGCGATTGCATTAGATAAAGAAGTCCTTTATATCGCTGATTCTTTGCGACATCGAATTAGGCGTTTTTCTGTACAAGGAAAATGGTTAAGTGATATTGCTTTATTTGCTCCTGAGAAGGCGGTTGATAAATTACAGCCAGAGCCTGTTGATTTATTAATTCGTAATGAAGAATTAATTTATGCAGATCGTCGTTTACATCGACTGTGCTATCTGGATTTAGTCAGTGGACAGGAAAAACGTTGTACGGGTGAGCGCGGTGAAATGGAGGGGCAGTTTCAATATCCATTTCAAATTGCTCAAGATCGAGATGGCTATTTGAATGTGGTTGATGTCTTGAATGCGAGGGTGCAGGTATTTGATCGCTCGGGTCGCTACAGTTCGCAAACTGGACGTTTTTCTATGGATGAAATGTATCGGCCTAATGGCAATGCCTTTGATTTTCTAGATTTCCAATATATTAGTGATGCATATTTAGGCACTATTAGTATTTATCAAAAAGGTCGGTTTTTAGGTTTTTTGCAAGATAAACAAGCTAAAGTGCTTAAATTCGGCTCGCCTGTCCGAGTTCGTTATGATCCTTTAGGCTATTTATATATAGTAGATGCTCAAGCGAAAAATGTGCAAAATATAGAGTTGGGTTACATTACTCTGCCAGACTTTCCTGTGGCTACTACAGAGGTTTCACGTAAGAACTGCGTATTATGTCATTACAGTTGGGGCAATGATGAGAGTCAGAGTAAATTACTAGACAGCGAGAATGTCCTGCCGGTTGTTTCGATAAATATGTGTTATAGCTGCCACCACGGAGCGGTATTTGATTCACGTCAAGCCATTCCTCATGGCGAGCAGCATCCGACTGTTTATGATGATGATAAGGAAAAACAGGCTCGACATAAAAAGTTGCCACGAAAAGATAAAATACCTGAATTTTATCCGCATGATGCTAAGACGAAAGAAATGACCTGTACTAGTTGCCATACACCGCATAATAATAATGAAGAGCCAACTACTTTATATGCAGATAATCATAATGCGTGGTTGCGAGGAACTGATTACGGTAGTGATCAATGTGAAGCTTGTCACGAGAAAAACACCAAACACTCTGGTCGAGAAAATATTAAGCAACATGGCGTAAATCATCCTTTAGGGGTGATTATGCGTAAGCCTACAAATAGTAAGTCAAAGCATTTAGCCACCCAAGATCCACATTTACAAAAAGGCTTGCCGGATAGTTTGCAAGCAGGTGGCGGGGCATTAGGTAAAAAAGATGAAATCGTCTGTCAGTCTTGTCATCAAGTACATAATGGAAAGACAGAAAATTTATTAACCCAATCGGATGAGAAAGGCGCTTTATGTGCTAGCTGTCATCAGCGTCAAGCACCAAAAGATGCGGAAGCCGCACGTAAAGCAGGCGTGCATCCTGTGAATATTGAGATGGAAGAGGCGGTTGAATTTCGTGGCGAAAAAGTCAAAACAGTACAATGCGACAGTTGCCATAGCGTCCATAATGGCACGTTAGAAACAGCTTTGTATCCTGATAAAATAGCTGATGCCGAAGTTTTATGTGCAGATTGCCATGAGCGACAACACGCCAAAGATGAAAAAGATGCAGCGGAAAAGGGCGTACATCCGATGAATCTTGAGCTAGATGATCCTGTAGAAATTGAGGGTGTTAAGGTCAAAAAGATCGGCTGTTTGAGTTGTCATGCCGTGCATTCTGGAAAGCCTGATACGCCAGCTTTATTGCAAGAGCATCGTAATGGTGAATTGTGTGAAAATTGCCATGAAGGTAAGCAACGTGTAGTTGGTACTGATCATGATTTACGTGTGACTAGCAAGAAAACGCAAAATCAACAAGAAGAAACGCCACATCAATCGGGTGTCTGTGGTAGTTGTCACACCTTGCATCGCGGAGAAGCGAAAAGCCCCTTTTTATC
>CBDVDU010000077.1:0-10013 GCA_965372825.1 uncultured Gammaproteobacteria bacterium
TCACAATAGGCTTGCAAATAATCATTTGCTTCCGCTTCACCGTAGGAGAAATGTAACTCTTCAGCTAATTCATCATGCCAATTCGATAAAGCCGCAACTATCCGTTGCTCTATATCTTTAACATCATAAACAATGCAACATTTTTCTTTACTATGAATAATAAAATGCACTCTAGCGAGTATCGACTCGCTCAGTTTGACGCTAAAGTCCGTATCACTACCTTTAAAAACATCCAATAAAATATCTTGAATTTTTTCCCGTGACTGAGTGTTATAGCGCTCTCTAGGAACAAAGATTAATAGGGAAATAAAATGTCCATAAACTTCATGGCGCACAAAGACACGCACACGTTGTCGTTCTTGTAATTGTAATACCCCAATGGCACAACCATACAAAGCATCTACATTGGCTTGAAATAATTCATCTCTAGGCAATGAATTTAACACATAGAGCAAAGACCGAGTGCTATGCGTGCGATGTCCTTTTTCAAAACGCTCTGTTAAGGTTTTGATTTTACTGCGTACAATAGGAATCGTATTAAGTTCACAAGAATAAGCTGAAGAAGCATACAAACCTAAAAATCGTTTTTCACCAACCAATTGCCCTGTATCGTCATATTGCTTGACTCCGATATAGTCCATAAAAACGGGACGATCCACCCTTGCTTTACTGGTTGCCTTAGTAATCAGTAGCGGTTTAGTCGTATTTAATAATTGATAAACATCCAAGCTGATCGGCATAAAATTTTGCTCAGGAATCGTGGCAATATTATCGCGTAAAACACCTAAGCCACTGCCTGGCACGACACTAAAACCAATTTCCTCTCCTTGCTTAATCAGCCGGTATTCTCTGTAAGCCAAAAAGATAAAATGATTATTTTGTAACCACTGCAAAAACTCAATGGGTTCTTGTAACTCAGGCTTATTCTGAGCGCTTAATGCATCGGTTTCAGCTTGCACTTTAGCAAGGCAAAGCTGCCAATCTTCAGTCGCTGCACGAACATCCTGTAAAACACTTTGCAAACTACTTTTTAATTGCGCAATAAACTCAATATTACTTTGCCTATTAATTTCTATATGCAAGACACTTTCCAGCTGCGCGCCTTCTTGTTGAGCATCAAAAACGTTTAATAACTTGCCTTGCTCATCCCGACTTACCCAATATAAAGGATGTAATACCAACTGATTAACCAATCCATAGCGATTAATTTCCATCGTGATAGATTGCAAGATAAAAGGCTTATCAGGTAATACAATTTCAATCACGGTATGCGTACTTTGCCAGCCGTGATCCTCTACTGAGGGGTTATAAATATTGACTTGTTCCTTTTGCGCTGGCAAAGCTAAAAATAAATTCCAATGAGATAACACCGCACCATATAAATCATCTAAAGTTCTATCAGCAATATCGTCAAATACATCATCGTTAAAATATTTCTGAGCAAACAAAATTAAGGATTCAACGTGCTGATCATGCATTTTTTCACGAATAAATTGCACTAATGCATCCAACAAAACTTTATTATTTTTATATTCCATGTTTTTACTCCCAATATTTACGCAATCGCTTTATATAAATAGGCTTTGCAGCAGATTAAGCCATCATATAACTATTTTCTGCTCGCTTCATAAAATAATACATCATATTATAGGCACCTACTCTGACTACTCGTATTTAAAGGATGTCTAATGGCTTTAACAGAACAACAAAAACAAAAAAAAGCGCAGCAAAAGAAGCAAAAACGCAAATCGGCTACATCAGCAAACTCAACACAGCTATTACAAGAAAAGCTAGCTCCGTATATTGAGCACCCTTTTTACGAATGCCTAATACCGCATAATTTATTTGAAGCAGGGATAGGAAATATTCTAGTGAGCAAAATTTCTCCTCAAGGTGAAGTGGCTGTATGTTCGTTTATTGTCGATGTTTACTGTCTAGGGGTAAAAAAAGCATTATTTAAAACGATGCCAATCCCTGAGTATGAAAACGTGTTTAAACCGGGAATTGTCGAATCACATGGAGGCTATGCCTTTACAAAAATAAAACCCGCCTGTGCGAAAAAACTACTTGATGGCGCAACACAATATGCAAAAGATTTAGGTTTTAATAGTCACGCTGATTATCACGCACTAAAAACCATTTTTGGTGAAGAAAAGCTTGGTTTCTGCTGGTCTCGATACCGTTACGGTAAAGATAAGATGCCGTCTTATATACGAGGACCGAATGAATCTACCGCAGATGCAAATAAGATCGTTGCCACTTTAGAGAAATCTTGTGGACTAGGAAATTTCCACTTTCATTTATAAGTGAAAATAAAACCCGAAACTTTAGATTATGAAGCACTGCCAGTCCTCGAAGGACTGGCAGTGCTTTCGGATATTATTGAATTCTAACCACAGAAACCTCTTTCCTTCTCTGTAGTTAAAGTTTTAGACTTTAACCTGCCCGCATAAAGTACACATTCACTTAAAAAGCCTTTTTATGCGACAAAATCAGCCTGAGGTAAGCCCAAATGAAAACCTTGTGCATAATCAATGCCCATTTCACGCAGTCTTTGCATAACTGACTCTGACTCGACAAACTCAGCTAAAGTTTTCATACCTAACTCTTGGCATAACTGATTTAAAGTTTTAACTAAAGCATTATCCACTTTTGAGTTTAATATATTAGTGATAAAAGCCCCGTCAATTTTCACGTATTCAAAATGTAACTCTCTTAGATAATGAAAGGAGTTATAACCGCTACCAAAATCATCTAAAGCGAAAGCGAAACCTTTCTCTCTTAGTTGGCTTAGAAATTGGCGCATGTTTGCCATATCGCTAATGGCTTCACGCTCAGTAACTTCAAATACGATTCTATTGGGCTCAATAGCATACTCTTCACATAAAGCCGCCGCATACTGCAAAATACCTCTATGTTGTATTTCCTGTGGCGTTAAATTCACAAAAACTAACGGCACTGATCCGGTCTCAACTTTTTTCTGAGCCATAAATTCAGTGACTTTGCGCAACATAATATGATCTAAGGCTAAACTAATTCCATATTTATCAGCCGCCTCAATAAAGATACCCGCGGAAATAATCTCACCATCTTCCGTTTCTAATCGAGCTAATGCCTCATAGGAATATATTTCACCCGTTTTACAATCAATAATAGGCTGAAAATAAGGCACTACCCTTTGTTCTTTCAATGCTTTTTTCAGTACATGGGATAAGCCATGCATTTTCTTTGTCTCAGCAAGGCTTTGCTCAACCGACTCTAACATGCAAACAAAGTCTCTTCCTGAATCTTTAGCTTTATATAAGGCTAAATCAGCCCCAGAAAGTAAATCACTAATACTTCCCGCATCATTCGGGTAACCTGCAACCCCAACGGAAATACTGACATGCACAGCAGATTCATTCGGCGTGATAACGGAAAAATCATAATCTCTGACTGCTGCTCGTAATGACTCAGCCACAATAACTGCTTTTTCTGGCGTTGTTTCCGCAAGAATAATAGTGAACTCATCACCGCCAATTCGAGCTAGTACATCGCCTTTACGTAAGCCTTTTCTTAATACCTGCGCGAGGTGTACCAAGACTTGATCACCGACCATATGCCCATGACCATCATTAACTAACTTAAAATTATCTAAATCAATCGCTAATACGCTAAAAGCATGCCGATGACGTGCTGATCTATCGAGCTCGTACTCAAGAATATCATTAAAATAACGGCGATTGTGTAAACCTGTTAGTGGATCATGCTCTGCATAATATGATAATTCAGAGAGCGAGCGACTTAATGACTTGCTCGAACCGACCACCATTACCATAACAGAAAGTAGAGAACGAATAATACTCTGCTCTTGAATATTTAAAGAGTAACCAGAAGCATAAGCAACCCCCAATATACCCCCTACCCCCACATTATCACCTGGCACAGCTACGGTAATGACTTCAAGCTCTTGTACCGTACGTTGCTTATCAATACCCAGCACTTCGAACTCTTCTATATCAACGGCAGCATTGTTCGAGGTATTTAATTCTTTGATTAAATCATCCGCTAATTTTTTACGGGCATATTTTTTAGTCGCTTCTGAATATTCACCTAAGTAGTACAAGTAAACTTTGATACCATTTTCATCAGAAAAGGCAATAGTAAAAAAATTAAATGGAAAAAATCCATGAAATTCACGCAAAATATCTTGTACGAATTCTTTCCATTGTGTTACTTTTTCATGCGATAAGATAATACTTTCTAAAACACTGGATTGCCGCTCAAATAAGCTTTTATCAATTAATGTTAAAGCTAACTTTTCAACCAATGCATGCACATCGACAATCAGTGACTCTATGTGTTGGCAGTTATTCTCCCAATCTGCGTCATGCTCATTTTCAAGTAACTGTAGTGTTTGGCCAATTATCCCGCAACGCTTTGCACTATCAAGCAATAGTTCACTGTTCATCTCGCTTCCGGAAGACTCAGTTAATCGTTTTTGTAAGGTAGATAGCTCAGATACCGCCTGGTCCACGATGCCATGATTAAATAGCTGTCCACGCACTTGGGCTTCTAACAAATCCGTTAAATTACCGATAATGTGGGTATAAAATTTCTTAAGTTCAGAGGGTTGTCGATGAAAACTATTCATAACTACTTCACGTCCAATAAGTCAGCGCCACACTGTAAATCATATAACCAATTTAGGAAGTCTTCTTTTGCTTGTCCTCTATACAGCGGCCCGTGTTGAGGTGCGATAATATCAATATCAAGTTTGCGTACCTGCTGCACCCAATAACGTAAGGCTCTATTTGAAGCCATGTAGCGTTTATGGAAACCAGCGGTATAGGGTAAATGCGCGGCAAAGTCATGCACAAAAACTTCACAGTCATCTGAAGGCACTTCTGAAGCTCCTACATCACCACTAAATAAAATCTTTGAGATAGGGTCATAGACATTAATTTGCCCTGGAGAATGCAAAAAATGTGCGGGAACAAACTGTAACTCAACACCTGACTCTAAAACACGCGTTTCACCTTCGTCTTTAATACCAATAAATCGTTGCATACCGGTAATACCATAATGTGGTAAAAAACGTTGCCAAATTCTTGAAACGTAAACTTTAGCTGAAGTGAGACGCAACCAAGTCGTCAAACCACCAACAATATCAGGATCTTGATGGGATAAGACTATAGCTTCTATATCATCTGGCTGCACATATTGTAACAATTCATTCAAAACCTGCGGCATAACACCAAAACCACCGGGATCAAGTAAAACGCCTTTGCCTTTATGCAAAATCAGGAATTGATTAGAAGGAATACCATCCTCTTCACCAGGTTCGCTTTCATTTAACAATATAAACCGGTGTTCTTCGCCATTGTATAAAGCTACATTTTTACGCATTGCCCTTACCTAAAATAAATTCTTGAAAACTGCACAGAGTATCATAATCACACTTTAAACCTGACAAGAACCCCCTAAAGGGTGATGCAGTTCACATAAAAACTATAGGGCATTAGCTCGAATAAAAATCCACTGCTTATCATCAGACAACTCTTCTGCGAAATGATAACCGGCACTATCAAACCCCTTCAATTGCTCTGCTTGGGTGATTTTATTTTTCAGTGCATAAGCAACCATCAGTCCACGTGCTTTTTTAGCATAAAAACTAATAATTTTATATTGGCCATTTTTAAAGTCTTTAAACACAGGAGTAATGACTTTACTTGCAATCAATTTAGGCTTTACTGCTTTATAGTATTCATTAGATGCTAAATTGACTAACTCAGGCACTTCATTAACAGGCATATCAGCCTCAATTAAAGAAGAAATTTTATCGCCCCAAAAAGCATATAAATTCGCACCGCGCTCATTGGCAAATTTAGTCCCCATTTCTAAACGATAAGCCTGCATCAAATCTAAAGGTCGTAGCAAACCATATAGACCCGATAAAATACGCAAATGATACTGTGCGAATTCCAGCTCATCAATAGATAGTGAATCTGCGCCTAAGCCCTGATAAACATCCCCTTGAAATGCAAATAAGGCAGGACATTGAAGCGCTGAATCAGATTGCACCCACTCTTGAAAGCGCTGGTAATTCAATTCAGATAGCTTTTCACTAATACCCATTAATTTTTGTATCTGTTCTGGGTTCAGCTCTTGCAATTGATTAATCAGTTGCTGACTATCGTCTAACAGTCTTGCTTGAGTGGGATTAATATCAGGGACAGGGGCCTGCATATCGAGTGATTTAGCAGGTGAAATAAGCATTAACATAGAGGGGGTTTAATTAGTTTTATAAAAATGAAAACTATGTAGCCCAAAAGGCAGTTAGTGTCATACAAGGATTTAATCTATCGACTTCCCGTATTCCGTAAACTACAGACAGGCTACAATCGTAATATTGTATTTGATTTAGGGCTGCGCATGAAATAACTTGAGCATAATGGGGACATAGACCTTTAGTCTACTATTAAGAGCAGACTAAAGCCTTACTCTAAGCCTTTAACATGACTTAGATCTAAAGGGTCGGGGATGGGTTTACTTATATAATAGCCCTGAGCATAATCAACACCTTGCAGCTCTAATAACGCTAAAATATCCTTATTCTCCACAAATTCAGCAATAATTTTCTTACCAAATGCCTGAGAGACTTCGGTTAGCACTTTAACAAAAATTCTATCTTCTTCACTGACATCCATTTGCTTCACAAAAGAGCCATCAATTTTCACATAATCAACCGGCAAGGATTTTAAATAATAAAAAGAAGAAAAACCCACGCCAAAATCATCTAAAGCAAAACGACAACCTAATGCTTTTAGCTGCTTAATCATTGATTTAGCCGACATAAAATTAGAAACAGCTGAGGTTTCGGTAATTTCAAAAATAATTAATTCTGGCTTAACACCCGGTTGACTTAATAACTGCTCAATATACGGCAAAATATCCATATCATTCATTGAGCGACCAGATAAATTAATCGCTAAACGTGAATCATTGCCAATAGCTTGAAAAGCTAAATGCTGATCTATTGCCTTTCTTAAAACCAAATGATCAATTTGATCAATAATTCCAATTTGCTCAGCTTGAATAATAAAATCACCCGGCATTAATATTGTGCCATCTTGCTTCACAATTCTTAGTAAGCACTCATAATGGCTAATTTTCTTGCGTTTAATATCCAATATAGGCTGATAATATAAGACAAACTCATCTTGCTTAATCGCCTGTTCAATAATATGCTTCCAACGCAACTGCTCTGTTAATACTGCTTGATATTCAAACTCAGGAGAGAACACATGGTAGCGAGAACGACCCGTTTTTTTAGCGTGATACATGGCTAAATCAGCGTTCGCCAATAACTCTTGCTGAGTTTGGCCATGCTCTGGATAAATAGCAACACCAATACTAAAACTAACAGGGTGAGGCTGTTTATTGATGGTATATTTGACTTTCGTTAATGCATGCAACAACTTATTCGCCAATATTTCCACACCCTCCAGAGTTGCAGCAGAAATTACTAGCGTAAATTCGTCACCGCCTATCCGGCACAGTAAATCAGTTTCTCTTATTTCCTTTTTGAGTACGCTAGCAATCACTTGCAATAATTCATCGCCAGCCTGATGCCCATGGGTATCATTAATAACTTTAAATTGATCCAAGTCTAAATAAAACAGCGCAAGTTGCTCTTTATACCGCCCAGCGTTAGCAAGTCTACTCTCTAATTCATGCTGAAAATTTCGTCGATTACCCAAGCGAGTTAACTGGTCATGACTTGCCATCCAAATTAATTGCTCATCAGCCACATGACGCTCAGTGACATCAACACCTAAACTTAAAACCACTGATTCTTGGCTGTTATTTTTAGAGTGTAAGATAGTATGTATCCATGAAATATACATAGGTTCATCTGTTAACAACGCCAATCGATCATCAAAAGTTATTTCTTTAGACTCTTTCTTTATCCTTAAATGCTCAAGTTTCTGTAAATGCTCTTTATCAGAAATGAGCTTAGCAAAAGACATACCGATAATTTCAGCAGCCTTCAGTCCCATATCCATTAAGCCCTCTTTATTAACCGAAAGTATCTCGCCTTGCATATTTTGCGTAATAATAAAAATAGGCGCAGCATCAATTAACTGGGCAACAAAATCACGTTCCTTTTCTAATTCCTGACTGTTCTTTAACAATAGCTCGGTATTTTTTGCAACATCATTACTGAGAACTTCCAGCTCCCGAGCCACATTCACGGCAGTTTCAGATAGCTGATTAACTTCATCATTCAAAATAGTGCTACTTTGACTTTTTAATTTCTGCTTAAAGGCTTGGTATTGATGTTGCACAAGTAAAGGCAAGGCCAGCGATAATTGTGCAATTCTCCCTACAGTGAAATGTATAGTGATAAAGAAAATAAAAATAACCAGAAAAAGCCCAGCTAAACCAATAACACCTAATTGCAGTAACTTTTGTTGTAAGCTTTTATACTCTTCTGTAATTTCATTAATAATAACGAAATAAGGGGCGCTTCCTAAATCTTTACTGATCGGAAAAACACGTATCTCATAGCGTTGCATATCCTTAACAACAACCAATCCTAAATCTAAAAATTCATCTAATGCATGGCTTGAACTAACTTGTTGCCACAAAGGATTGTTTTTCTCCGCCTGAGTAACAGCAGATAACGCCTTGTTATTACCACTAATAAGCACACCTAAATCACTGTGTATAGTTTGCTGGTACTGCAACAAAGTATCTGATAGTGCCAAGGAAACACTTAAAACTCCAACCACTTCTGAATTTAATAAAACTGGCGTCAATATTTGTTGAAAACAACCTTGATCACAGACTATTTGATGTTGTGGCATTTCTAAAGTAAAGGTGCGTAAAACAATCTCTGGGGCAGCCTTAATATATTTACCCCATTGCCGCATGACTGCACCCTGCCGATTATAAAAAACAGCATTTTCCAATCCCCAAATAACCTGCCAATGCTGCCAATGCTCATCAAATAATTGCAATAGTTGCTGGTCTGTCGCTTCCTCATCACTAGGTATTAATAAGATAGATTCAACAAACCGATCTAAAACAAAAAATGACTCATCCGTTAAAGCACGCGCGATATTTATTTGATTCGTCTGTGCAGCGGATCGACTAGTAGTAAAATTACCTACTGCCTGATGATAAACGTAGTAAGCATAAGCACTGTAAAGAGAAATTAAAATAAACCCTAAGCCAAAGGCAAACTTCCATTTTAAACTCAAAAAGCGTTTATTTTTTTGCATAATTAAAACCTAAAGGCAACTTGTAAAGCATAAATATTCCAATCCTTTGCAATCTTTGATAAGTCTGGGTTATCCAATAAACTGATGGTAGCTGCACCATGAACACGATGATATTCTGCTCGAACCATCCAAGAAGGCGTAATATCCCAGCGTAAACCAAAAACTAGATCTTGGGTGAATGCCATATGAGCGGGTATTAATCCTCCGCTTTTTGCTTCAACTTCTTTTCCGTATCGATCCTTTAGGTTTTGTATTGCAGAGTCATAACGGAGTGTGGCCTGTAAATTATCAAGGAAACGATAGCCTGCTTGTACATACCAACGCTCACTAACAGCAAAAGAATCCGGCACTCCCAACCTAATATCTGTAATTTCATTCCATTTCAAACTGTATTCACTTACAAAGCTAAATTTTTCACCATTATACTGAGCCGAAAGCATAAAGGTATTAAAATCCGCCCCCATTTGTGCATAAGGATCAGCAGCATTTTTAGCTTGGTAACTCATCTTTAAATCTGCATAACTTAACGCAAAAACATATTCGCCCCCCAAGATTTCATAACTTAATTGTGTGACAAAACTAGGATCCGACTCAAAATGGCCAGAAACCGTCGGGTCATTGATAATTGCAGTCAATACCTCTTTATCATTAGCATTTACCCACCCATAATTAAATTTGAATGAAAAATATCCCATTGAAGTATTATAATCAGCATACAGCTGTCCGCCATCTACAGCTAAAAGT
>CBDVDU010000078.1:0-9972 GCA_965372825.1 uncultured Gammaproteobacteria bacterium
ATTTTTCAACATGTATATTGCCTGGATTTTGGGTGCTGTGATGAGTAAAGCCTTCTTTTTCTAAGCGCGCGTTCATTGATTCAATCATTAAAGGGTTGCCGCATAAAAATATTGAGGTATTTTCTGGGCTGTAGTCTTGATTCCAAGATTCAGCAATTAGCCCTTGATCAATTAAGTCGCTGACATAACCCACATTACCATGCCATTTTGTAGGCTCTGATTTTGGTTTGCTAATGACAGTATGATAAGAAAAATTAGGAATATAGGTTTGTAAGTGTCGTAGTTGCGCTTTATAGCCCAATTCCCAGGAGTTTCTGGCGCCATGTAAAATGCATAACTTCCGATCCAAGTGCTCTAGTAAATGCGAGCGAATCATGCTCATATAAGGAGCAAGGCCAGTGCCTGTGGCAATAAACAATAAGTTACGCGTTAAGGGAATTTGATCAATAGTAAATATCCCTGTGATTTTAGAGCCAATGAACAGTGGGTCTCCGATATTTAAGGCAAATAATCGCGGTGTCAGCTCTCCTGAAGGTACAAGATTTATATAAAACTCCAAATAGCGGGAATTGCTGTTAGCTGAAGCAATAGAGTAGGCGCGGCGAATAATCGTATCGGGTTTATGTGGTTTTTCTTCGGGCAGTGCACCAATACAGCGCGGTGCTTCACAAGGTAATCCTAAGATGACATATTGACCGGCTTTAAACTCAGGGAATTGCCAATCATCTGCTGCTACTTGAAAAATAGCCAAGCCAGGGTGAATGATTTTAATGTCGTGGATTTTTGCATTGAGTAACATGATGTTTTCTCCGCATTTTTAATGACTCGATAAAAGCCTGTATTGGAGATAAGCTAAAAACTTATTTCTAACTCACGTTTTTTGATATTACTCTTGCTGGTATAAAATATCTAGGTTTTCAATGTTTTTATGCATAAAAAGCTCACATTTCGGTGCACTGAAATGTGAGCTTCTTGGGGGTTAATCTTAAAGAGCTAAATTAGAATGTAAGAACCATATCCATTGCAATAGCGACTTGATCGTGGTCAACACTGCCGTTGAAAACATTTTCATCAGCCCAGTCATAGCGTATTTCTGGGCGAAATTTAAACCAAGGAACAGGTGAGTAATTTAGACCAATAGAAGCAGCAAAGTAGTTAGCGCCCACGGTGCTTACTCTAGCGCTGTCGACATCATTAAACCATTCGGCACGTACACCAATGGCAAATTCATCGTTGATGTCATAAGTCACATATTGGTTAATACCAAACCAATTGACGCCATTACCATTTCTATCTTCTTGCGTACCAAAGTCATTTTGAAATAAATAATGTAATTTATTAGTGAAATCGTGTGTTACAACAAGGCTGTACATGGTTCTGTTGCCGAGATTTCCATCGCCTTCACCATCATTATTGTAATCTATGCCATCATCTCCATCCCCACTAATTAATTGCACAGTTACTGATGAACCTTGATCGTCACTGGTCCAGCTAGCGCCCCCTAAAAAGCTCCATGCTTCAGGGTTGTCTGTCATATTATCCCAGCCCATTACAGCACCCGCGTTAATTGAGAAGTTATCGTCAATATCGTAGCTGAATGTTGCACCGGTGTGAGTGAACGGCTCAGCATAGAGCATAGTATAGGCGTGTGAATAGAAGAAGTTATCTGGAGAAGTGACGACTTCATTACCAATAGAAGTATAAAAATGACCTAATTTTGCGGTAATGCCGTTGCCAATAGGGGCAAAAACTTCCATATATAATTGTGGCATAGCTATATCATAATAGCCGCCGTGATTTTCGGTCCACTTATCATCCCAGCCTGATGCTTGAGTGAATCGTGCATCGGTACCGTACATGAAGTCCATGCGCCCACCAATATCCCAGCTGTCGCCTTCGGTGTTCACTGCGCGTTCAATGTAGAAGTTTAGCTGGTTAAACATAAACTCATTGACGCGATCGTTGAAAGCAATGGGTTCGTTAGTGTTGCCGTTTGAATTGCCTGTTATACCACCTGCAGCCCACATGCCAACTTCGAAGCCTGTATCTTTCATAAATGAGGTTTCATTGATATTAAAGTCAGTTAAAGATTCAATCATGCCGGCATCAGCAGAGGCTTGGAAACTGGCTACAAGGATCGCAGTGCTTAGTAGAGATCGTTTAAAGAACATTTTTTTATTCATAATATGGCCCTATTATTATTTTAATTGGAATGTAAAGTATGTGCGCCTGAATAGCTTATTAAGCAGGCTTGTGGATTTATATGCGGGATATATGCCAAATAAAAAAAACCTTTTTTATTTAGTAGCTTATAGCATCTTCTTATTTTATTGGTTTAAATTTCAATCAAATCTCTATTAAATTGCACTGAATTGGTGCGTTCTGAATGAAGTGTATCTGGCTGAATTAAACATAGGTTCATTAATAAGTAAGGCTTAGTTTTATTGGGCATGCATAAGCTAGCCTACATAAAAGCTTTATTTTGCAGGGTTAATGACTTAAATATCTGGATAAACATTTTTTATTTAATGATTTGTACTAAATCAAGGTGAGCTTTTACCAGAAATACTTGGGTTGCACTATCTTGGTGCAATTTACAGTAATTGTTTGTAGTTGTTGCAGTGAATAATATTAAAGTTATTATAAAACAAATGCTTATGTTCTTGGCACGTCCTGTGCTTTATCTATTATGAACTTGTAAATTAATGGAGACTTAAATGAAGTTAATAACAGCAATAGTAAAGCCTTTTAAACTGGATGATGTGCGTGAAGCTTTATCTGATATTGGTATTTCAGGTGTGACGGTAACTGAAGTAAAAGGTTTTGGGCGTCAAAAAGGCCATACTGAACTTTATCGTGGCGCAGAGTATGTTGTAGATTTTTTACCTAAAGCAAAAATTGAAGCAGCTGTGACTGATGAGCTGATTGATCAGGCGCTAGAAGCAATAACAGCAGCTGCGAATACAGGAAAAATTGGTGATGGTAAGATTTTTGTCACTAATTTAGAGCAGGTTATTCGTATTCGCACCGGTGAGACCGGCAATGAAGCTATATAACAATAATTAATTAGAGAGGTATTAAAAGTGGATAAATTAACTGAATTAAGTTATGCGTTAGATACGTTTTATTTTCTAATAAGTGGCGCGCTGGTTATGTGGATGGCGGCTGGTTTTGCTATGTTAGAAGCAGGCCTAGTAAGATCAAAAAATACAGCAGAAATTTTAACTAAGAATGTCGCGTTATTTTCTATTGCATGTGTCATGTACCAGCTATGTGGTTATAACATAATGTACCCAGCAGAAGCGGTAAATAGTATTTGGCCTGGCATCGGCTTTTTATTAGGTGAAGATCATACTGCTACCGATGTATTGGCGAGTAATGGTGAGACGTATTACTCAGTGATGGCTGACTTCTTTTTTCAGGTTGTTTTTGTAGCGACTGCGATGTCGATTGTTTCAGGTGCGGTTGCTGAGCGCATGAAGTTGTGGGCATTTTTAGTTTTTTCAGTGGTTATGACGGGATTTATTTATCCGATTCAAGGTTTTTGGAAATGGGGTGGAGGTTTTCTTGATCAAATGGGATTCTTAGATTTTGCTGGCTCGGGTGTCGTGCACTTATGTGGTGCGACAGCAGCATTAGCAGCCGTTCTATTATTAGGCGCTCGTAAAGGTAAGTATGGCCCTAATGGTGAAATTCATCCTATTCCTGGGTGTAATATGCCAATGGCAACCTTAGGGATGTTTATTTTATGGATGGGTTGGTTTGGTTTTAATGGTGGCTCTGAACTTAAAATATCGGATATAGGCGAAGCTAATGCGGTAGCGATGGTATTTGTGAACACTAACTCTGCTGCGGCAGCAGGTGTTATTTCCGCTTTATTAACAGCACACCTTTTATTCGGTAAAGCAGATTTATCTATGACCTTAAATGGTGCGTTAGCGGGATTAGTTGCGATTACCGCTGAACCCTTAACGCCCACACCCTTGTTGGCCTCTGTGATTGGTGCAATAGCAGGCGTTATCGTGGTCTTTTCAGTGATTGGTTTAGATAAAATAAAAATTGATGATCCAGTAGGAGCTATTTCGGTACATGGCGTTGTTGGTATCTGGGGGTTATTAGCGGTTTGTATCTCTAACCCTGAAGCTAGCTTAGTTGCTCAGCTTGCGGGAATTGGTTCGATTTTTGGTTTCGTGTTTGTTGCCAGTCTTGCTACCTGGTTTGTGATTAAAGCAGTGATGGGTATACGAGTTACTGAAGAAGAAGAGTATCAAGGGGTTGATTTCTCTGAATGTGGTATGGAAGCGTATCCTGAATTTACAGGTACATCGAAGTAACTATAAGTAGTTCGTTTTCAGTTGATTGGCTTGATGATTTAACCAATCAACTTTAAAAATAAAAAAAGGGCGCATTGAGTTGATCATTGCGCCCTTTTTTTTGTGTAGAATAGAGCTTTTCTATATTTTATAAATTGGATGAATGCTATGAAGTTAATTACTGCGATTATTAAACCGTTTAAACAAGATGATGTACGTGAAGCCTTATCTGAAATTGGTATTGCAGGGGTTACTGCAACTGAAGTTAAAGGCTTTGGTAGACA
This sequence comes from uncultured Gammaproteobacteria bacterium, assembly GCA_965372825.1. Taxonomy (GTDB): domain Bacteria; phylum Pseudomonadota; class Gammaproteobacteria; order Methylococcales; family Methylomonadaceae; genus Methyloprofundus. The sequence goes on from CBDVDU010000078.1 coordinate 4,598, forward strand.
AAAGGGGCATACTGAATTGTATCGCGGTGCTGAATATGTGGTGGATTTTTTACCTAAAGTGAAATTGGAAATTGCTGTGCCAGCTGCTCTAGTCGATCAAGCGATTGAGACAATTGTTAAAGCGGCAAATACTGGCAAAATCGGTGATGGTAAAATTTTTGTTACTACACTGGAGCAAGTCATTCGTATCCGTACAGGAGAAACTGGCGAAGAGGCAATTTAATTGAGTTCTTATGATAAAATTTTTACAAAATAAAAAAAGCATTTTATTTGTTATTTTAGCTTTACTGCCAAGTTTTGCGACGGCAGCAGAACTTAACCAGGCCAATACCGCGTGGGTTTTGACGTCTACAGCCTTAGTTTTGTTTATGACCTTGCCTGGGTTGTCCTTATTTTATGCCGGCTTAGTTCGTAGTAAAAACGCTTTATCAGTATTAATGCAGTGCTTTGCAATTACCTGTTTGATTTCCATTATGTGGTTAGCGGGTATGTATAGTCTGATTTTTACCGATGGTGGAGCGATTCAGTCTTTTCTTGGTGGTTTGTCAAAAGCATTTGTACCAGACATGGGAACGGCTAGTTTGACGGGAGATATTCCTGAAACTGTCTTTTTTATGTTTCAAATGACCTTTGCCATTATTACTCCGGCTTTGATTGTTGGTGGATTTGCCGAAAGAATGAAATTTTCTTCTATGCTGACTTTTAGTGGTCTTTGGGCATTATTGGTATATGTGCCAGTATGTCATTGGGTCTGGGGTGGTGGCTGGTTAGCTGAGCTCGGCGTTAAAGATTTTGCAGGCGGGATAGTTATTCATGTTACAGCAGGTATATCTGCTTTAGTGACTGCTTTAGTATTAGGTAATAGAAAAGGTTTTCCGACTACCGCAATGCCACCGCATAATATGCCTATGGTTGTTACTGGGGCTGGAATGCTTTGGGTGGGCTGGTTTGGTTTTAATGCAGGTAGTGCATTGGCTGCTGACGGTTCGGCGGGTATGGCTATGCTTGTGACGCATATTAGCGCGTCTGCAGGGGCGTTAACTTGGATGGTTATTGAGTGGTTGCGTTTTGGTAAGCCGAGTGTCTTAGGTATTGTTACTGGAATGGTTGCTGGCTTAGGTACCATTACTCCAGCATCTGGATTTGTCGGGCCTGCTGGCGCGCTAGCAATTGGGGTAACATCGGGTATTGTGTGTTTTTATGCAGTACAGATTGTTAAACGTCGTTTTAAAATTGATGATTCTTTAGATGTCTTTCCTGTGCATGGTGTTGGAGGGGTTGTAGGTTCAATCTTAACCGGTGTTTTTGCTGCAAAAAGCATGGGTGGGCTCGGTTTAGGTGAGGTTACTATGCTTCATCAAGTAGGCGTGCAAGCTTTAGCAGTTGTTGTTGTCGCTATTTGGAGTGCCTTGTTTAGTTACCTGATTTTAAAAACTTTGGATAAGGTTATGGGCTTACGTGTTTCTGAAGATGAAGAGGTGCAGGGCTTAGATATTATCTTGCATGAAGAAACGGGTTACCATAATTTATAAACCAAGCAGATTAAAAGCGGTAGGGCGGACTTCAGTCCGCTATTGCTAAGAAATGCTCATGAAATAAGAACGATATAAAGGGGCGCAAGCCTTTAGGCATTATTTTATAATACAGGCTAAAGGCCAGCGCCCCAATAGTTGCCTAAGTAATTTCGTACAGGTTCCTAAAAAGTAGACTGAAGTCATCCTTACAAGAGTTAATGTCCTGTGTTAAGTTTGTAGTCATACAGTGCATGACTACATTTCAGCAACAACCTTTACGACAGCCGTTATCAGTTGATCAAGCTCTTGGTCTGTAATAATAAACGGTGGCATTAAGTAAATTAGTTTATTAAAGGGGCGTACCCATACGCCTGCTTCGACGAATTTAGGCTGTAAGCTTTGCAGATTTATCGCTTGGTGTAACTCTATAACACCAATTGCGCCCAATACTCTTACCTCTTTTACATGCTCATATTGCTGGCAATGGCTTAGGCCTTGTTGTAATAATGCTTCTATGTTTTTGACGCTGTCTTGCCAAGGGGATTCTAGTAATAACCTAACGCTAGCTAATGCCGTTGCACAGGCAAGCGGGTTGGCCATAAAAGTGGGCCCATGCATAAACAATCCCGGTTCACCTTGGCGAATACTGTCGGCAATTTCATTTGTAGCTAAGGTTGCCGCTAAGGTCATATAACCGCCTGTTAATGCTTTACCTAGGCAGAGTATGTCTGGCGCAATATTGGCGTGCTCACAGGCGAATAACTTGCCTGTACGGCCAAACCCTGTTGCTATTTCATCTAAAATTAACAGAACCTTATATTTATCGCACAATTCACGCACTAAGCGTAAATATTCAGGCGAATAAAAACGCATGCCTCCAGCGCCTTGTACAATTGGTTCTAAAATAACAGCGGCAATTTCTTGATGGTGGTTTTTTAGTTGGTTCGTTAATGGCTCAATATCTTCCGTTGTACAAGCATCATAAAACCCGCAGCTTGGCGCGTTAGCAAAGAGCTGTTTAATTAATGTATTATTAAATAAACTGTGCATACCATTATCAGGGTCGCTGACCGACATTGCACCAAAGGTATCGCCGTGATAACCATGACGAATGGTAAGTAAGCGCTTTTTTTGTGCTTGATTTTTTGTATGCCAATATTGAATAGCCATTTTCATTGCCACTTCAACAGCTACTGAACCTGAGTCGGAAAAGAACACGGTTTGTAATGGTTCAGGGGTAATATCGACTAGTTGCTGAGCTAATTCAATCGCAGGTTGGTGGGTTAAACCGCCAAACATAATATGCGACATATTATGTAATTGCTGTTCAATCGCTTGATTTAATATCGGATGATTATAGCCGTGTACCGCGCTCCACCATGAGGACATGCCATCAATAAGCGTTGTGCCATCCATTAAGGTAATGGTAACGCCTTGAGCGGACTTGACGGGGTAAACAGGCGTATCTGACTGAGTGACGCTATAAGGGTGCCAGACGTGCTGTCTGTCTTGTTTTAGGAGGGTGTTTATAGTTTGCACAGATTTAAAAGTCGCAGTGATAAAAGGTTAAAGAATCAACTGCGTAAAATGAAAGCCACAAAGCTTACAGTGAATTAAAGTGTTTAATCTTTGTGGCTTTAATAGAAAAGCTAAAATTCAGCTTATTTACTCATTTGTTTTTCGCGGATTTCATCTAGTGTTTTGCAGTCTATACAAAGCTCTGCAGTAGGGCGCGCTTCTAAACGACGAACACCAATCTCTATACCGCATGACTCACAGTAACCGTAATCATCTGTGTCGAGCAGTGCTAGTGATTCACCAATTTTTTTAAGTAGCTGTCTTTCTCTGTCGCGTGTTCTTAGTTCAAGGCTGAATTCAGACTCTTGCGATGCGCGATCGTTAGGATCAGGGTAGTTTGCCGCATCATCACGCATATGATCAACGGTACGATCCACTTCGCGCATTAGGTCATTCTTCCAATTCGTTAGAATACCTTTAAAATGCTCTTTTTGCGCCGGGTTCATATATTCTTCGCCTTTCTTTTCTTGATAGGGCGTAAAATTGAAAGGCGTACTTTCAGCTGAAGTGCTGCTAGTCATCCATTAACTCCTGATTATTTTAAAAAACTGCGCATTTTTATCAGGATATTAACAATTAAGCAAGGAAAATTGCTATTATTCACATTTTCCCTGCGACTTTTTAAGGATCATTTATGCCAGTAGCAAAGCGAATGGAAGCAATTACTCCTTTCTATGTCATGGAGTTACTGCGTCGTGCAAAACAGTTAGAAGAGCAAGGACGTGACATCATTCATATGGAAATTGGCGAGCCTGAATTTGCAACGCCTGAGTTAATTACTCAAGCGGGAATTGATTATATAAAAAAAGGCCGAGTTAAATACACGCCTGCCGCGGGATTGCCCGAGTTAAGGCGGAAAATTAGTGATTTTTATAAGCAAAAATATCAAGTAACCGTGCCAGTAGGGCGTATTTTTATTACGCCAGGCGCTTCGGGGGCTTTTTTGCTTGCTATGGGTGTGAGCATTAACCAAGGTGATGAGATTATCTTATCTGATCCTTGTTACCCCTGTAATCAAAATTTTATTCGGTTATTTTCTGACCACGTAAAAAAAGTGCCCGTGTATGCAGATACTGCTTATCAGTTGTCAGTCGATTTATTACAGAAACATTGGCAAGCGCAAACTCGTGGCGTTTTAATTGCTTCACCCTCAAATCCAACAGGTACTATTATTCAGGCGACTGAATTAGCTAAAGCCATTGAGTTTGTTAACGCTAAGCAAGGTCTATTCTTTTCTGATGAAATTTACCATGGTTTAGTCTACGAACAAGGTGTGGCGAGCGCTTTAGAATTTAGTGATCAGGTTTTTGTTATTAATAGTTTTTCAAAATACTTTGGTATGACCGGTTGGCGTATCGGTTGGCTTATTGTGCCAGAGGATTTTGTACAAGCGACTGAAAAATTGGCGCAAAATATTTTTATTTCCACGTCGAGTCATTCCCAATATGCAGCTCTGGCGGCTTTTGCCCCTGCCACTTTGCAAGAGCTAGAGTTAAGGCGGGAAGATTTTGCTAAAAAACGTGATTTTTTATATGAACATTTACTGCGTTTAGGTTTTAATATCCCTGTAAAACCAGCTGGAGCCTTTTATATTTATGCAGATGCCAGTCAATTTACTGATGATAGTCAGGAATTCGCTGAGCAGTTACTTGAACTTGAAGGAGTTGCCATTACGCCAGGTAAGGATTTTGGTGAGAATGAAAGCCAGCATTATTTACGTTTTTCTTATACCGGTTCAATGGCTACAATAGCAGAAGGAATAGAGCGTTTAGAGCGCTTTATTAATCATTTATAAACCACAGGCTCGATTAAAATGGCAGTGCAACAAATATCACCGATTTATTTACAGCATCAATTATTAGAAAATCCAGAAGCGTATTTTTTACTGGATGTGCGCGAACCCTTTGAATATCAAATAGCTAGTTTGCAAAATAGTGTATTAATACCGATGAATCAAATACCTGAACGTTTTCAAAAATTGGATAAAAGCCAGTCTATAGTAGTTATTTGTCATCATGGTATGCGCAGTGAGCAAGTGGCTTATTATTTAGTTCAACAGGGCTTTGAGGAAATATTTAATCTAACAGGTGGTATTCATGCTTGGGCTAATGCTTGTGACGAAGAAATGGCATTATATTAATGACTTAGGCATGTAGTTTTGCGCGGCGTTGAACTTACTAACTGATGTTACGCACCGATTATTAGGAATCAAAAATCAATAACATCCGACGCTGTCAGCCCCGGATGGGCTGATAGTCCGCGGTAGGCGAAGGGTTGTTGCCA
>CBDVDU010000079.1:0-9970 GCA_965372825.1 uncultured Gammaproteobacteria bacterium
TTGTCAAAACGCCAGGGCTTTCACCTGTAAAAACACGCTTAGCTGTTGCTTTAGGACAAGAGGCTGCTGAAGCCTTTCATTTGGCTTCTTCTCGATCTGTTGCCTCGGTTACTCAAGAGCTGAGCCAGCAATCAGGTATTCAAAGCTATTATGCCGTTGCTGAACAATCCGCCTTAAATCATAACTATTGGGTGGATCAACCCTGTGTGTGGCAAGGTGAGGGCGGATTAGGTGAACGTATGGCGCATATCTATAATACATTATTGCAAGAGCATGATTTTGTGCTGCTTGTGGGCGCTGATATTCCTCAAATGACGGTTTCTGAATTGCACGGTGCTGTTACGTGGTTAGCGCGTGAAGAGCATGCAAGGTTTGCTTTTGGTCCAAGTGTTGATGGCGGATTCTGGGTTTTTGGTGGTAATTGTCCGGTGCCGCAAAGCGTGTGGACTGACGTTATTTACAGTCAAGCGGATACAGGTGCTCAGTTTTTAAATAGAATTGAACCGCTTGGAGAAGTAAAGACTTTGGTATCTTTACGCGATGTTGATGAAGTTAGTGATTTATTACTTTTACGCGATGCCTTATTAAACTTAGCTGAGCCCTTGCCGGAGCAATATGAATTGCTTCGTTTTCTGGATGTTCAGCCGGCTCACCTTTTCAAATCTAAACAATCCTATCAATATGCGCGACGTTAAACCTTTACTACTCAATAGTGATTTTCCTGCCATTCGCCGTGGTAATTTAAGTACGCTACAAATGAATTTAGGCTATTTGTGTAATTTAAGCTGCACACATTGTCATGTTAATGCTGGGCCTAATCGCACCGAATTAATGAGCCGTGAAACGATGCAAATAGCTTTGCAATTTGCCGCGAAAAATAAAATTCAATATCTCGATTTAACGGGTGGATCACCCGAAATGAATCCTGATTTTCGTTGGTTAGTGATAGAAGCGAAAAAACAAGGCCTGCATGTTATGGATCGCTGTAATCCAACGATTCTCGTCGAACCAGGTTATGAAGGGACCGCTGAATTTCTAGCAGAACAGCAAGTCGAAGTGATTGCTTCCTTGCCCTGTTATATGGAAGATAATGTTGATGCGCAACGCGGCAAAGGTGTATTTACCGCTTCTATTGACGCTTTGCAAAAATTAAATGCCCTGGGCTATGGTCAAAAAGACAGTGGTTTAATTTTAAACTTGGTCTTTAACCCACAAGGCATGGCATTGCCCGCTCCACAATTGCAATTAGAAACAGCTTACCGAATGTTTTTAAGTGAGCATTTTGATTTACAATTTAATCAATTATTCACTATAACCAATATGCCAATTCAGCGCTTTGGTGCGGTTTTACATGCAAAAGGGCAGTTTGGCGAATATCTAAATCTATTAAAGCAATCGTATCAAGCAGAAAACCTTGACCAAGTAATGTGCAAAAGTTTATTAAGCGTAGATTGGCAAGGCTATGTTTATGACTGTGATTTCAATCAAATGTTAGAGATGCCGTTGACCGGGAGTGTTACGCATTTAAGTAAGTTATTAGAGGAAATGCCAGAAGGCCTGCCGATTGAGGTTGCTGATCATTGTTATGGATGTACAGCAGGGCAGGGGTCGAGCTGTACTGGAGTGTTAAGTTAAGTAAGCTTTTTATTGCCTCATGATTGATACCAACCATCAATATAGAATTGATTATAAAATACTGGCAGATTGCTACGATGAATATCAGCAAGGCCAAGGCTGGACACTCTATTTAGTTGATAACATAACTTGCCCTTTCAAGGCTGAATACACGGGAATCTCGAAGCTATCTATTGTATCCAATACCATTGTCACGGTACTTGAATTGATGAATTCAGAATATGATAGTGAAGAAGATTTTGAATGTTTTATGGCAATGGTCGAGGTTGAAGTAGGCGATGTTATTTATGAAATTCCTTTAGCTGATTTAAAGATTATTCAGGCGAGTGAGAAAACAAAGCAAGCAGTCGCTGATTGGCAGTATTATATTAATTCGTAGCTCGGTAGGGCGGACTTCAGTCCGCTAATGGGCGCGACAGAGGTTGTTCTACAGAGTTAACTACATTTGATTAGCTCTACTGTAACCGTTCAGCCCCTACCTCTTTTAACGCCCTCACCCTAACCCTCTCCCAGTGGGAGCATAGGTATCTACATAGATTTTTTACATTAAAATACAACGAGTTGTAAGTGATAATAGCTCCCTCTCCTGTTGGAGAGGGTTGGGGTGAGGAGAATAAAATCAAGGCTTTTTCTTATTCCCCTCATCCAACCTTCTCCCTCTGGAGAAGGCTTTTATACTTGTGTAGATACTTATGCAGTGGGAGAGGGGGTTTAATGAGAGGGGCCTGAACGGTTACGCTCTACTTTATTAATAGCTGCATTAATTTCCTGCGTAGTAGGGTATATTTTGGTGTATTCTTTATAGGCGACTATCCAGTTATAGGAGAGTAATATGAATAATTTATCAGATGAAGAATTGGCTACATTAAAAAGAGTAACTGCAACGGTGTACTTATTTCAGGCACTGAGTTTCATATTTGCGGCCTTACCCTTATTAATAGGCGTAGCGCTTAATCTTTATAAACGTAATGATGTGCAAGGGTCATGGTTAGAATCACATTTTAATTGGCAAATAAAAACCGCATGGGTGACGCTAGCAGGCTTAGCTTTTACCGCATTTACTTTTGGCATGGGCATTGGTGTTTTTACCTTGTTTATCACTATATTTTGGCTGGTTTATAGAATCACTATTGGTTGGATTTCACTGACTGATGGCGAGACTATTAACAGAATGTAATAAGATGAAGCCACTGGTATTTGTCGTATTCGCTTTTGTGCTTATGTATTTTGCTGCGGATAATTTATTGCGTAGACAATCGCCCACTTATGCTATTGAGCATCCGAATGATGTTGTTCAGCAAATGCTATTTAAAAATCCAATTACTAGCATTGAGAAAGGCATTATTATTTCAGCAGATAGGCAAGGGCATTATTCGGGGGCGGGAATGATTAACAATCAAGTTATGGAATTTATGATTGATACCGGTGCAACGCGTGTTGCGCTACCGAGCGAATTGGCGAAACGAGCAGGATTAAAATTTGGTCCAGCGGTTATTAGCAATACGGCAGCAGGGAATGTAAGAGCGTACCAAACCACGATACCGACTTTAACTATGGGCTCTATTACTTTATATAATACGCGAGCTGTGATTTTGGACAAACTGAATCAAGTTTTAATTGGCATGTCGGTACTGAAAAAGTTTAGAGTTACCCAGTTTGATGGCAAAATGGTAATTGAGTCACTGTAGATAAACTCCGCTAGATAAGGCGAGCGGCATTCAATAATATACTGAAGTCGAATACAAGCACTGCCAGTCCTTAAAGGACTGGCAGTGCTACATAAGCTAAAGTAAGTATTGGTATGCTATATCAAGTCGGTCGCCTAAGAAGTTGAAGTAAATAAAATAAGGAATAAATTATGAAAAAGATAATGTGTATTTTAGCTATCGTTGCTCTAATTTCAGGATGTGAAGATATGAAAATGGACAAAAATGTCGAGAAAAACATTACTTTTGTACAGTAAAGTTGGAGATGATTAATGGCAAAAGCATGCGCACGACATATTTTAGTAAAAACGAAAGAAGAAGCGGAAACGATTAAGCGGCAATTAGCGGGCGGTGTAGACTTTGCGGCCCTTGCTAAAAAGCATTCGTTATGTAATTCTGCAAAGAAGGGCGGTGATCTTGGTGAATTTGGCCCAGGTAAAATGCTCAAAGCGTTTGATAATGTGGTTTTTAAGAAGCCTGTACTGACTGTATATGGCCCAGTTAAAACTAAGTTTGGTTTTCATTTGATTGAAACGATTTATCGTACTTAATATTTGCTAACTGAAGTTTCCCGGAAGCTCTTCAAGTTACTATGCGTACTAGCGTGGCGACAAGAGAATTAAATGGGTAGTTGCTGGGTTTGGGGTATTGGAGGTTAATAAAGCGTTGTGAATCCTTCTTTATTTTTAACAGGTGTAAGGTTTCAGAAATGCCCGCGACTTACCGTTAATATTATTTATTAACTTAACGAAATAGGTGTTGTATGAAACATTCAGTATTAAAAGTGATTGCCGGATTATTATTAGCAAACAACGTTGCAGCGCAAGAGCCGGATTGGAAATATTACGCTGAAGTTTTGAAATCAGTAACACAAGGTGAGAAAAATGGTACACCGTTAGCTTTAGTGGATTATGCGGCGTTAAAGAAAAGTGGCTTGGTGGACAAGGTTTATCAGCAAATTTCAGCTTACCCTGTTACCTCACTTAAAGGTAAGGATGAAACCTTAGCGTTTTATATTAATACTTATAATATTTTGGCATTAAAAACAGTGGTAGATCACTGGCCTTTAGAGAGCATTAAAGATGTCGGTAGTTTTTTTAAGCCAGTTTGGGGTAAAGAAGCGGGAAAGATAGGGGGAAATACGGTTTCTTTGGATGATATTGAGAATAACAAAATTCGTCCGATGGGAGAACCGCGTATTCATTTGGCGATTGTTTGTGCTTCGGTGAGCTGCCCTGATTTAAGAAATGAACCTTATACAGCGACAACATTAAATAAACAGTTAGATGAACAGGCGAATGCTTTTTTACGTAATGATAAAAAAGGCTTACACATAGCGCAAGACGAAATCATTGTGTCTAAAATCTTTAAATGGTTTAAGAAAGATTTTGAAAAAGTCGGTGGGGTAGAGGTATTTATTCGCGGTTACCGTGCTGATTTACCGGTAGCTTACGAGATTGATGCGGATATAGATTATGATTGGTCGGTTAATGGGCTCAGTAAATAAGTGCCGATAGTCTTAGAGTGTGTAGCTTTATTTTTTTAGGGAAGATAAATTTAAAGCTGTACAAATATTAGCTGCTTAGTGTAAAAATAGAAAATACTATTTCGTACTAATGGGTAAGTTCTCATTATTCATGGGCAAACTGAAAAAACTGTTTGTACCCTTTAGTAATGAGACGTTACACTAATGATCACTAACGCTATGAATAAAAAAATCCAACAATTATTGCTTTTAACCACTCTCTGTTTAACGAGTGTTAATGTATTTTCAGAGACCAAAATTGCAATCCTTGATTTTCAACTCAAGGATATGACTTTAAAGCCACGAATACCTGCTGAAATTAAGAGAACCGCCTCGATAAAGCCCTTGTTGGAAGCTGAACTTGGAAGAGCAGGTTACACGATTATTAATATAGACCTAGAGAGCCAAAAATTTGCTGATAGCGGTGTTGGTTATTTATTTGATCATCATGACGTTGCGGCAAATTTGGCTAAGGAATTTGGTGCGGATTACGTGCTTGTTGGTCGTCTGCATAAGCCTAGTTTTTTGTTTTCTTATTTAATGGGACATTTAGTGCGAGTTAGCGATGCTCAATTAATAGGTAATTATATTTCTGAGGCAAAAGGCCCCAATATAAAGCTAACCATTAAAACGGTAGAAAGTCTTGCGGTTAAAATTGATAAAACTTTGGATAACAAGTACTCTCCACCGCCCCCAAAGACTAAAAAATAATGTGTTTTTATTCTGCCTCTTGGAACCAGCCTTTGCTGCGTTTGCAAAAGCCAACTAACGCTAACATCAAAGGTACTTCAATCAATACTCCGACAACGGTAGCCAACGCTGCACCTGATGACAAGCCAAATAACATAACCGCTGTGGCAATGGCGACTTCAAAATGATTCGATGCGCCGATTAATGCCGAAGGCGCTGCATTCTCGTAAGAAAACCCCCATAATTTTGCTGCTAAATAGGTTATGGAAAAAATAAGAAGTGTTTGTAGCGTTAAGGGAATGGCAATCCATAAAATAGTGAGTGGATTGGCAATGATCACTGCACCTTTAAATGAAAATAACAGGATTAAGGTGAGCAATAAGGCAATAATCGTGATTGGTGTCAGTAGATGGAGAAATTTATGTTCAAACCAGGCCAGTCCTTTATGCGCAATAATCCATTTTCGGGAAAAATAACCAGCAAATAATGGCAGGGCGACATAAATACTAATCGAGAGCAATAAGGCTTGCCAAGGAACAGGTAATTGACCGACACCTAATAGAAAACCGCCGATAACGCCATAAAGTAGCAACATGACCAAAGAGTTAATGGCGACCATAACCAAGGTATGTCCCGCATTGCCTTGCGCTAAATAGCCCCAGACTAAAACCATTGCGGTACAAGGGGCGACACCGAGTAAAATACAGCCAGCTAAATAACTACGCCATAAGGGCACTTCCAGCATTTTTACGCCTTCATGCATGATCACAGTTCCTGAACCATAATGACTGTCTACAGGTAAATCTATGCCAAATGGCATTTTGACTAAATCAACCGCATCCACACCGATAAACTGTTGCAGCAATATACCTAAGAATAAGTAAGCAATAGCATACATGGTAAACGGTTTGATCGCCCAATTAATCAGTAGCGTCAGCGTGACGGGCTTGATGCTTTTTCCTGCTTGGACGACTTCGGCGAAATCAATTTTTACCATAATCGGATACATCATAAAAAACAGGCAAACTGCAATAGGAATAGAAACAATCGGCGCACCGTTCACGTTGATACTAATGCTGTCTAATGTTTTGGCAAATTGTGGCGCATAAGCACCTAGTAGAATACCGATGCCGATACATAAGCCTACCCATAAGGTCAGGTAGCGCTCAAAAAATCCCATATCATGTTGTTTTTCAGTCATGACTTAATCCTCGTTGTTAGCTAATGCGTTGAGTTCCGTGCTTAATTGCTCGGGTGACATGCTTTCAAGTGATAGGGATAGCGTTTTGTTAATCCGCTGCTCCAGTATTCGGTAGGTTTGTTCAATTGCCGCCATCATTTCATCTTCAGAGCCTTGAATATTACTCGGCTCAGCTAGCCCCCAATGTACTTTAATGGCGTTATTTAAATAAACTGGGCAGCTTTCACCCGCTGCATTGTCACAAACCGTGATGACTATATCCATAGGCTGATGGATAAATTCGTGCCATGATTGACTCTTAAGTCCTAGCGCGCTCAAACCATGTCGTTGTAAAGTTGTCAGTGTAGCTGGTTTTATTTTTCCTTTGGGGTGACTGCCTGCGGAAAAGGCTTGAATTCGACCTGCGCCAAAATGATTAAATAAGGCTTCACCGAGTACGCTACGGCAGGAATTTCCTGTGCAAATAACAAATACATTTATCATAGAGTGTTCCTTGATTTATTGCTTAATAGCCTAACACAACAGCCATGCGCCGAGATATATTAAGCACGCTGATTTTTATTTTTATTGCCCTGTAAGTTTTTGGTAACGGCCACGACTTATGGATAACTTATTATTTAAACGGAAACAAAATGACTTCCTCTCGTATTATTTTGCTGATTTTTATTACGGCGTTTATCAGTGCTTTTTTCTATTTTGATTTAGGTCATTATTTAAGCTTAGAGACCTTAAAATCTCAACAATCTGCGATTGAAAATTATCGTGCAGCTAATCCTGGGTTTGCGATTGCCGTTTATATGCTGGTTTATGTGGCAGTGACCGGCTTATCTTTACCCGGCGCTACGATTTTGACTTTAGCAGGTGGGGCAGTTTTTGGCGTGTTATGGGGCACTTTAATTGTTTCTTTTGCTTCTAGCATTGGGGCGACTTTAGCCTTTCTAGCTGCTCGTTTTTTATTCCGCGATACGGTTAAAGCTAAATTTGGTGCACGTCTTAAAGCGATTGATGAGGGCGTAGCAAAAGAAGGTGGGTTTTATTTGTTTACCTTACGTTTAGTGCCGGTTTTTCCCTTCTTTATGATTAATTTGTTAATGGGCTTAACAAATATGCGAATAGGGACGTTTTACGGAGTCAGTCAAATAGGTATGTTAGCGGGTACCGCAGTTTATGTGAATGCCGGTACGCAGTTAGCGAAAATTGATTCTTTAACAGGTGTTTTATCGCCTGCTTTATTGGGTTCATTTGTCTTATTAGGGTTTTTTCCTTTGATAGCTAAGAAGATTGTCACAGCAATAGGAGCTAAGAAAATGTATAAGCAATGGAACAAACCAAAGAAATTCGATAACAATATTGTCGTGATTGGCGGTGGATCAGCGGGTTTAGTGACCTCGTATATCGCTGCGGCAGTTAAAGCTAAAGTGACTTTAATTGAAAAACATAAAATGGGAGGTGATTGTTTAAATACGGGCTGTGTACCTTCCAAAGCCTTGATTAAATCGAGTAAGTTAATTTCGATGACTAAACGCTCTAAAGAATTTGGCATCAAGTCCATGCAGGCTGATTTCGAGTTTAGCGAAGTCATGGAACGTATTCAAGGGGTGGTAAGTATTGTTGCGCCGCATGATTCAGTCGAACGATATACCGAATTGGGTGTTGATGTAGTGGTCGGTACGGCAAAAATTGTTTCACCTTGGGAAGTGGAAGTTACTACTGAAGAAGGTGTTAAAACGATTAGTGCACGCTCTATTGTCATTGCCGCGGGTGCGCGTCCTTTTGTACCACCTATTCCTGGTTTAGATAAAATTGATTATTTAACCTCGGATAATGTCTGGGATTTACGCGATAAACCAAAGCGTATGGTGGTATTAGGTGGCGGCCCGATTGGTTGTGAATTAGCGCAATCGTTTAATCGCTTAGGTGTGCAGGTGACGCAAGTAGAAATGGCACCACGTTTAATGATACGTGAAGATGTCGATGTATCAGAGATCGTGACCGCTAATTTTATTAAAGAAGGCATAGACGTTAAGTTAGAGCATACCGCCAAAGAATTTATTATCGAAAATGGCGAAAAAATCTTAATCGCCGAGTATAAAGGCGAACAAGTACGCATTCCTTTTGATCAAGTGTTATTAGCGATTGGTCGTATCGCCAATACCACGGGTTATGGATTAGAAGAATTAGGCGTGCAATTATCTGATCGTCGCACGGTACAAATTAATGCTTTTCAAGAAACCAACTTCCCTAATATTTATGCTTGTGGTGATGTCTCAGGGCCGTATCAATTTACCCATACGGCAGCGCATCAAGCGTGGTATGCCTCGGTCAATGCTTTATTTGGTTCCTTTAAGAAGTTTAAAACCGATTATTCGATTATCCCTTGGGCAACTTTTACAGATCCCGAAGTGGCACGAGTAGGCTTGAATGAGCAAGAAGCGAAAGAGCAGGGTATTGCTTATGAAATCAGCGTGTATGGCATTGATGATTTAGATCGTGCCATTGCTGACGGTGAAGCGCACGGTTTTGTTAAGGTGTTAACCGTACCTGGTAAAGATAAAATATTAGGTGTGACCATTGTTGGTGAGCATTCGGGCGATTTGATCGCAGAATTTGTTTTAGCAATGAAATACAACTTAGGCTTAAATAAAGTCTTAGGTACGATTCATATTTACCCAACCATGGCTGAAGCCAATAAATATGTCGCCGGTGTGTGGAAAAAGAATCATCAGCCGGAGAAGTTATTGCAGTGGGTGGCTAAATTTCATGCTTGGATGCGCGGAAGCTAGTAGAACGATATTGTGGAAGGGGCTTTAGCCGCGACTTGTATCAGGTTGCGGCTAAAGCCCCTCCCACAAATACTCATCATTTTGTGTGTTGCTATTATAATAAGCAACACACAAAATTTAGCATGCTATTTCTATGACTCAATCTAATAACGAATCCCCAGAAAACTGGCTTAATGATTACGGTGATATTTTATATCGTTTTGCCTTAGCGCGAGTACGCTCAGAAGCGACTGCCGAAGATCTAGTGCAAGAAACCTTATTGGCCGGTTTTTTGGCCTATGATAAATTTTCCGGTAACTCCACGGTCAGAACCTGGTTGGTCGGAATTCTGAAGCATAAAATTATTGATCATTATAGAAAGCACAGTCGTGAAATGACTCTACTGAATGATGATGAGAGTGCTAACGATGTCTTGGCGTATCAATTTGAT
>CBDVDU010000080.1:0-9937 GCA_965372825.1 uncultured Gammaproteobacteria bacterium
GGTATCTACACAACTTTTTGGTATTAAAATACAACGAGTTGCAGGTCAGGGTAGCTCCCTATCCTGCTGGAGAGGGTTGGGGTGAGGAGACTAAAATCAAGGTTTTTCTTACTCCCCTCATCCAACCTTCTCCCTCTGGCGAAGGCTTTTAGACTTGTATAGATACCTATGCCCACAAATACCCACATAATACCTACAACTCCCGCAACGCGCTCGGATGCTTAACCAGCATCATATAAGCTTTTTTATAACGATTAACCCAGCCTCTTACTTCAATTTTCTGCCCTTTTAATCTCTGCACATCATCAAAATAGCGTAAATGTTCTTTTTTTATGCGCACGTCAAAAGTATCTGTAAGTTTTAAGTACACACTTTTTGATGTGACTTTCACAGCAGAAACAGTCCCAGATACGCGCTGCCAACCTTTTTTATTCTTTTTAGTAAGCTGTTGAGCAGACTTAACTCTGTACTCAGAATAGCTCCATATACCCCGTTTACTAACCTCAGCGTCCTGCTCCGCTTGAACTAATTCCGGAACATGCTTAAGGTTAGGCGGAAAAACATTAACGCTGGCAAAACCTAAGCGAACTAACTCACGATTAATATGTAAATCTTGCTCGGTAAAAATATGCGCTAAATAGCGCTGAGACTTATCACGCTTTTCCTGATCAAATTCCAAGCGGATTTTTTTACCCATTAATGCTTTAGTCAGCCATTTTTTGGCAAGCTCTCCACCTGCTTGTTCTGCTTGATTAGGATGCTCTATTTCAGGAGTATTAATACCTAATAAGCGAATTTTTCTGCCATCACGCAACTGCACCGTATCACCATCATAAACTTTTTTGACTGTATAATAACTATAACTTTTTGCTAGCTGGAGCACTGCAGCTCGCTCATGTGGCTTATCAGAATAATGCTTACGCCCTTGTGCATCAGTCCATTGATAAACCGCAGCACAACTTAGTTGCGTTACCAGCATCAAAGCAAACGCCCAATAATATTTTTTTATCATTTAATATAAAATCCTTGCTAAAAACCTCTACGTCATCAAATTAACGCATAAGCTTGTCGTGATATTCCGAAATGGTTTCAACAGAAATCAGGAAAACTAAAGAATGAATTCTCGGTAAAAAACTTCGGGAATCACGCGACCTTGCCTGACTCAATGTACTAGCAACCCAATAGATTTAAAAATCATTGTTGATGATAAGTAAATTCCCTATACAATAAACTGATTAACAACAAGATACCAAGAGAGCCAATGAGCAGCCTAACTTCAGCAAATTTTATCGATAAATGCCAAGCTAAACTCAATTCATGCGCACAATATCAAAAATTAAAAACTCTGCCTAAAACTCAATTTTGGCTGGTATTATTTGGCTTATTCTTATTATCTCAGCTCATTGTCTTTGGCGCTTTATATCTATTCTTTGGCAAAATTGCGATGATCGGCTTTTTGGCCTGTGTCTTAGCTAGCTTAGCAACCGGACTTGGTGCATTACCCGCGGCCTTCTTTAAAGAAGTTTCCAATAATGTTTTTAATACCTTATTGGGTGCCGCGGCGGGCGTTATGCTTGCTGCTACAGCCTTTTCATTATTAGTTCCCGGCATAGAAGCAGGTAATGCATTATGGCCAGGTAAAGGGTTATGGGCTGTTGCCTTAGGTATGTTAATCGGCGCTTTATTTCTGCATTTATCAGATAAAAAACTGCCGCACCTACATTTTGATGATGTATCAAACATCCAAACCGCTTCATTACAAAAAATCTGGCTATTTATTATAGCCATTACTATCCATAACTTCCCTGAAGGTATGTCGGTTGGGGTTAGCTTTGGTACTGGAGATATTCATAATGGTACCGTCTTAGCTATCGCCATTGCCCTACAAAACATCCCAGAAGGGCTTGCTGTTGCCTTGCCTTTAGTGGCTTTAGGCTATAACAAATGGAAAGCTGTCGGTATTGCCACATTAACAGGATTAGTTGAGCCTCTAGGCGGTATCTTAGGTATCACTATGGTTTCCACTTTTTCTTCGGTAATGCCTTTTGCAATGGGTTTTGCAGCAGGTGCGATGCTATTCGTTATTTCTGAAGAAATCATCCCCGAAACGCATGCTAATGGCCGTTCACGTTATGCTACTTTTGCTTTAATGATTGGCTTTATCATTATGATGGCCTTAGATAACTTACTTGTTTAATATGATCGCTCTTATTCAGCGAGTCACACAGGCCGATGTCTCAGTGGATGGCATACAAATAGGTGTCATAGAGCGCGGCATTATGGCCTTAATTGCCGTCGAAAAACAGGATAGCGAAAAATCAGCACAACGTTTATTTGAGCGCATAGTAAACTACCGTATTTTTCCTGACACTGAAGATCGCATGAATTTGAATTTGCAGGCAATTCAAGGAGGATTATTACTTATTCCTCAATTCACTTTGGCCGCAGATACTAATTCAGGTAATCGCCCTAGTTTCACTCCAGCTGCCAGCCCTGAAAAAGGCGCAGAAATATTTAATTACTTTGTTAGTTATGCTAAAAATAATTTCCCTAATATACAAACAGGGCAATTCGGTGCCGATATGCAGGTAGCACTAATCAACGATGGCCCTGTTACTTTTACTCTAAAAGTTTAATTTCCTATGAACTTATTTTTACTCGAAGGCACAGCATTTTTCTTGTACTTTGCAAGTAGTATCATGCTAATCAAAGGTATTAAAGAAAAGCACCATCAAAAAACAGCATTAAAACTCGCCTCAATTGCTGCGCTAGCTCACTTGAGTGCTATTTTGCTCCAAGCCTGGGAGCAACAAACGATTAATTTTGGTTTCTTTCACACAGCATCCATTATTTCCGTCATTATTGTATTTTTATTATTGATCAGCTCTTTTTCAAAACCTGTTGAGAAATTAGGTATTGCCCTATTCCCTCTCGCAGCTTTCATGCTAGCTTTAGACTACGCCTTCCCCGACTTAACACCCATCAAAACTGAGTATTCACTCGCTATGAATACTCATATTCTCAGCTCTATTGTCGCTTTTTGCCTGCTCACAATCGCCGCCTTTCAAGCCTTGTTACTCGCCATACAAAATAATCAATTAAAAAGCCCAAATCCTGGACGCTTAATGCTTTCATTTCCACCACTACAAGCGATGGAATCTTTATTATTCCAAATGATTAGTGCTGGTGTATTATTTTTAAGCATTTCCTTAGTCAGTGGTTTTATTTTTATTGATGACCTGTTTGCTCAGCACCTAGTTCATAAAACAATCCTTTCTATCCTTGCTTGGTTCATCTTCTCCGCCCTATTACTCGGTAGAAAACTTTCCGGTTGGCGTGGAAAAACAGCTATATACTGGACTCTATATGGTTTTCTTACGCTATTACTTGCCTATTTTGGTAGTAAATTTGTCTTAGAAATTCTACTCAATAAAATATAAGCACTCTATATTGATACTATAGAAATCTCATACAACCCGTATGAAGCAGGCAGAATACGGGGCGTTTCTAGCCAATCCCATAGCTTCCTTGTACGAGCTAATATTTAAAGGCTATCAAGACATTCATTAAGCATGTAAAATTACAGGATTTATTTTCTAATTGTGGGTAGGTAAAGTGGATTTTAGAGGTACAACAATTCTTTCTGTACGACGCGGCGATAAAGTCGTTATCGGTGGTGATGGTCAGGTCACTTTGGGTAATACAGTAATGAAAGGCAATGCGCGTAAAGTGCGCCGTTTATATCATGATAAAGTCATTGCTGGCTTTGCAGGAGCGACAGCAGATGCGTTTACACTCTTTGAGCATTTTG
Source organism: uncultured Gammaproteobacteria bacterium (assembly GCA_965372825.1). GTDB lineage: Bacteria > Pseudomonadota > Gammaproteobacteria > Methylococcales > Methylomonadaceae > Methyloprofundus. Next base: position 3,812 of record CBDVDU010000080.1, read on the forward strand.
AAGGAAAATTAGAGAAGCACCACGGCAATCTTACTCGTGCTGCGGTTGAAATGGCTAAAGATTGGCGTACTGAGCGTTCTTTACGCAAACTAGAAGCGCTACTTTCTATTGCTGACAGTAAAACTTCGTTAATCATTTCCGGCAACGGCGATGTTATTGAACCAGAATATGATTTAGTCGCCATTGGTTCTGGTGGTCCTTTTGCGCAATCGGCAGCTCGTGCTTTACTAGAAAATACCGATTTAAGCGCCCGCGAAATCGTCGAAAGATCCCTTAATATTGCGGCTGATATTTGCATTTACACCAACCACAATTTACGTATTGAAGAGCTAGACGCAGAACCAAAGGACTAAGATAAACATGACACAAATGACGCCTAAAGAAATTGCTCACGAATTAGATAAACATATTATTGGTCAAGCGAGCGCCAAACGTTCCGTGGCTATCGCCTTACGTAATCGTTGGAGACGCTCGCAAGTAGATATTTCGATGCGTGATGAAATCACGCCTAAAAACATTCTTATGATCGGCCCAACAGGTGTGGGTAAAACTGAGATTGCACGCCGCCTAGCCCGTTTAGCTAATGCGCCGTTTATCAAAATAGAAGCAACCAAATTCACCGAAGTTGGCTATGTTGGTCGTGACGTAGAATCCATCATCCGAGATTTAGTTGAAACAGCGATGAAAATGACGCGTGAAACAGCGACAGAAAAAGTACAAAATCGCGCCGCTGATGAAGCTGAAGAAGCTGTGCTAGATATTCTATTGCCTCGCGCTGAGGGCGGAATGCTATCTGATACAGAAGCATCTACGCGCCAAAAAATGCGCAAAAAGTTACGTGAAGGTGATTTTGATAGCAAAGAAATTGAAATAGAAGTTCAAGCGTCACGTATCGGCGTTGAAATCATGGCGCCTCCTGGCATGGAAGAGATGACCAGCCAATTACAGGGCATGTTTCAAAACTTAGGTAATGAAAAAACCAAAACTCAAAAACTTCCTGTTAAAGAAGCGCTTAAATTATTAGCAGAAGAACATGCGGCTAAATTAGTTAATGAAGATGAAATCAAATTAACAGCCGTAGAATCCGTTGAGCAACACGGCATTGTCTTTTTAGATGAAATCGACAAAGTTTGCAAACGCTCTGATAGCGGTGGTGGCGATGTATCTCGTGAAGGCGTACAAAGAGATTTATTACCTTTAGTTGAAGGCAGCACGGTTAGCACTAAATACGGCATGATCAAAACCGATCATATTTTATTTATCGCCTCAGGTGCTTTTCACCTAACCAAACCTTCTGATTTAATCCCTGAATTACAAGGTCGCTTTCCTATCCGTGTAGAGCTCGAAGATTTAAGTAGCGCTGATTTTATCCGCATTTTAACTGAACCTGATGCGTCTTTAACTGAGCAGTATCAAGCTTTACTAGCTACAGAAGGTCTGAATCTTAGCTTCACTGAGGATGGCATCAAACGTATCGCTGAGCTTGCTTGGGAAGTCAACGAAAAAACCGAAAATATTGGCGCTCGTCGTTTACATACGATCCTAGAACGCCTACTAGAATCTGTTTCTTTTGATGCGCCTGATTTAGTTGATAAAGACCTTGTTATTACTGAGGCTTACGTCAATGACAATCTATCCGAATTCGTCCAAGATGAAGACTTAAGTCGTTATATTTTATAATTATGCGTATTAAAGCAGAACCAATTGATACCTTCCCGACCGATATAAAGCTACACAAAGTCTCTCGGATACTTGAAGTCAGTTTTGATAATGGTCAAACCTTTCAGCTACCGTGTGAATACCTGCGTGTATTTACACCGTCTGCTGAAGCCATGGGACATGCTCCAGGCCAAGAAACTTTGCAAGTTGGCAAAGAAAACGTGGCTATAGACTCAATTAGACCGATTGGCAATTACGGTATTTCCCCTGACTTTAGTGATGGTCATAATAGCGGCATTTATACTTGGGAATTACTCTATAAACTCGGTAATGAATTTGATGTTATATGGCCTGGCTATTTAGAAGAACTCAAAGCAGCGAACCATACGCGCGTGGATCCCATGCAAAATTAAACTAATTGGTAACTCAGTATGAACTACCTCTTTTCCAGATTGCAGGCCTATAAAAGCCAGCCCTTAATATTTAAGAAAAACCTATGACAACTGAAAATACGACCCACTTTGGTTTTAAACAAGTCGCAGAAGAAGACAAGGTCAAATTAGTACGCGGAGTTTTTGATTCTGTTGCGAGTCAGTATGACGTTATGAATGATTTAATGTCCCTCGGAATTCACCGCATTTGGAAACGTGTTGCTGTGCAGTTAAGTAATGTTCGCGAAGGCGAGAAAGTACTCGATTTAGCAGGTGGCACAGGTGATTTAACGACGCTGTTTGAAAAACGTGTCGGCAAAAATGGTGAAGTTGTCCTAGCCGATATTAACTCTGAAATGTTACGTACAGGGCGCGACCGTTTAATTGACCGCGGCTTGATTGGTAATGTCAGCTATGCTCAAGTTAACGCTGAATGCCTACCTTTTGAAGATAATACTTTTGATTGCGTCTGCATTGCTTTTGGATTACGTAACGTAACCGATAAAGATGCAGCATTACGCTCTATGTACCGCGTACTAAAGCCTGGTGGTCGCGTTATTATTTTAGAATTTTCTCACCCTACAGATAAAGTGACAGAAAAAGTTTATGACTTTTATTCTTTCAAATTATTGCCAAAAATCGGTAAAATTATTGCTAAAGATGAAGACAGCTACCGTTATTTAGCAGAGTCAATCCGTATGCACCCTAAACAAGACGTACTAAAAGAAATGATGCAAAGTGCTGGATTAGAGCGTTGTGAGTATTTCAATATGTCACAAGGCATTGTCGCTGCGCATAGAGGTTATAAGTTTTAAACCGGTCCGTAAATAAGCATAAAAGATCTAACATTTCAACCACAGAGAGCACAGAGTTTTTTATCATGAAACCTCTGTGTCTTCTGTGGTTATTTTGGAATTTCTTGATTTTTTTTTGTTAAAATAATTTTTAACAACTACTTATAAAAGGCGCAATCAGCTGATTGCGCGTTGTAAGCTCGGTCTAACCCCTCCTCTTCCTATTGCCGCTTATTAATCGTATGACAATCAAACCTTTACTTATTAACGCTTTTGAAACTGCGCTCAATAAATATCTTAGTTTAGATGAAGATATTGGTCTCTTTTTACAGCCACTAGCAGGTAAAGTCATTGCTGTTACCCTGCTCCCGTTTAATGAGACGATATACCTCTGCCCTACGACGCATAGCATTCAGATCATCGATCAATATGCAGAAGAAACCCCAGACACCAAACTCACAGGTTCCTTACCTGCCTTTGGCTTAATGGGACTAAGTTCCACGCCTGCACGTTCATTTTTCTCTGGTGAAGTCACTATTGAAGGCGATTTAAATTTAGGCCGCCACTTTCAAGAGCTTTTTGCCAAGCTTGATATAGACATAGAAGAGCAACTATCGCATTACACGGGCGATATTATTGCGCATAAAGTTGGCAACCTTTTTCGCAGCCTAAATAATTGGCAACAAGATAGCGTGAGCACATTAAAACTCAACGTTACCGAGTTTTTACAAGATGAAACCCAAGACGTCCCTCCTGCCCCTGAAGTCAACATTTTCATCCAACAAGTTGACCAACTTAAAGAAGATTTTGACCGCCTCGAAGCACGAGTAACGCGTTTAAATGATACATTAAAAGCCAAACAAGCCTAAAAAGGAAGATTACGTGAAGCACCCCAAAATGATACTAAGGTTACTAAACATAAATTGGGTTCTAATTACCCATGGACTTGACGACCTTATTTTAAAAACACATTTATTTAGACCCTTACGTTTTTTGGCTATTTTCTCGCCTAATTTCTGGCGCAAAAAAGAGTTTGGTACGCGCGGCGAACGCATCCGTCGCACTTTAGAAGATTTAGGGCCGATTTATGTTAAGTTTGGCCAAGCACTATCTACACGTAAAGATATATTGCCTGATGATATTGCTGATGAATTGGTCAAATTACAAGATAAAGTACCGCCTTTTTCTGACCAACAAGCACGCGAAGTTATTGAGAAAGAATTAGGTATGTCTATTGAAACTGCCTTTGCTGAGTTTTCTGCCAGCCCATTAGCCTCTGCTTCTGTTGCTCAAGTTCATGCGGCAGTTTTACATAGCGGCGAAGAAGTTGTTGTCAAAGTTTTACGCCCTGATGTTGAGAAATGGATACATTCTGATATAGGCTTACTTTACGAACTAGCTTCTTTTGCCGAAAAATTCTGGACTGATGCCAAGCGCTTACATGCCAAAGAAATCGTTGCTGAATTTGAAAAAACGCTACTTGATGAACTAGACCTAGTCAGAGAGGCAGGTAATGCGGCAAAATTAAGACGTAATTTTGAAAATTCTGATGCCCTTTACGTACCCGAAATTCATTGGGAATTTACGCGCCAAAAAGTGCTCGTTATGGAACGTATTTATGGTATTCCAGTGGGTAATATCAATGAATTACGTGCTGCAGGTGCAGATTTTAAATTACTAGCTGAACGTGGCGTAGAAATATTTTTCACCCAAGTCTTTAGAGATAATTTTTTCCATGCCGATATGCACCCAGGCAATATCTTTGTGGAAATTCCCGGAAAATATATTGCTGTCGATTTTGGTATTGTTGGTACCTTATCTTCTTCTGATCAACGCTATTTAGCGGAAAACCTACTGGCTTTCTTTAACCGTGATTACCGTCGTGTCGCGGAAATGCACATACAGTCTGGATGGGTTCCCGCACACACTCGTGTCGAAGAGTTTGAATCAGCCATTCGTAGTGTTTGTGAACCTATTTTTGACAAACCCTTAAAAGATATTTCTTTTGGCTTATTACTATTACGCTTATTCCAAACCGCGCGCCGCTTTGACATGGAAGTGCAACCGCAACTGGTATTATTGCAAAAAACCTTGCTCAATATTGAAGGCCTAGGTCGTCAACTTTATCCTGATTTAGATTTATGGCAGACCGCTAAGCCCTTTTTAGAGGCATGGTTTAAAGAGCGCTTAAGCCCGAAAGCAAAAATCCAACAAGCAATCAAAAAATTCCCTGAATTAGCTGAGCATTTCCCTGAAATTCCTACGCTGCTATTTCAAGTACTTGATGATGCAGCACATACCAGCCAGCGCGCCGAAACACATCACCAACAATTAGATCGACTACACGAACAAATGCAAAGCAATCATAAAGGAACGCTTTATGCGTTATTAGCCAGTGCAACCATGATTAGCGCAGCCATTTTCTTCAACTAAGATGCTAGTCAATATTCTTCCTAAGACAGAAATTTCTGTCAAAGAGAATTTACAGTGGCTGTTTATTCTTAGAAATTTAATGATAGGCGGTGAATCGCTACTGCTGCTAATTTCCATTGATATTTTAAAGATTCCGTTACATCAAGAAGCTCTCTGGCTAACCATCCTCGCTATTGGTACGGTTAATTTATACACTTGGATTCGCTTAAAAACCGATGTACCAGTGACCGAAATGGAGATTTTTTCTCAACTCGCGATTGATGTTTTTGCGATTGCTGCCTTGCTATATTTAACTGGCGGTGCAACCAACCCATTCACTTGGATCTTCTTGCTACCAGTCATTCTTACAACCATCACTCTGCCCCATGCCTACACGTGGTATATGGTCATATTAACGACAACCATATACACCTTTTTGATTCCCTACCATGCATCTTTAATGAGTGTCGAGCCGCATTTAATGCATTCTGAAATGGGCGGTATGGCGCATAACATGCATAGTCAAGAAGATGAGGAGTTTTTTAATTTTCATATCTTTGGCATGTGGTTTGGTTTTGTCTGTAGTGCTGGCTTAGTCGCTTTCTTTTCATTAGAGCTGTCTAACACGATTAAAGCCGGCGAACGCACACTAGCTGAAGCACGAGAAAAAGCCTTACAAGATGATCGTATTATCTCTTTAGGTACTTTAGCAGCAAGTGCAGCTCATGATATGGGCACACCTTTAGGAACCATGGCTATTATTGCCCATGAATTAAAGCATGATACAGCCCCAGTTACCCAGAGTGAACTCCATGAGAAAATGACTATCA
>CBDVDU010000081.1:0-9923 GCA_965372825.1 uncultured Gammaproteobacteria bacterium
AAAAAGGCAATATCATGAAAATAAGGCTGGATTTTAAACGTGGAAACTCCTAAGCATTATCTTTTTCTACCGCTTCATGCAATCGCTCTAAAATATCGGGGACAGCACTAATAACACGATTCCAACTCGGTATAAACGGAGTATCGCTCGGATTTTTCAGAAAACTTTCACCTGCCTGTAAGATACAACGCGCAAATAACTCCACCGTCTGCTCTTCCTGATGCCGGTCATAGTTTAAACCGTTGATACAAGCATCACTGTAATAGGACTCAACAGCATCCAGTGCTTCACGGTAATACGTGGCTTTTAGTGTTCTAAATGTTTCTTTACTCAGGATTTCTCCCTCAGTCGCTAATTTTCGGAAAATTGCTTGAGCAATATCAATACTCATTTTAGATAATCCCGCCTCAACATTGTCTGGAGATAAATCTTGATGTTTATGATCATAAGCATCAGCAATCTCTACCTGACAAATATGTTTACGCGACTGGTTGCGATACATTTCAGATAACACACCGATCTCTAAACCCCAGTCACTGGGAATGCGAATTTCCTTAATAGTATCCAAGCGTGTCGCAAACTCACCCGAGAGTGCATAACGAAAACTATCTAAATACTCCAAATATTCTATCGGACCCAATAGTTTTTTAAGCGCTCTTAATAGGGGCGTAACAAGCAAACGGCATACGCGGCCATTAATTTTCTGATCGGCCATGCGGTAATAATAGCCTTTACAAAATTCAAAATTAAACGCGGGATTGGCCACTGGATAAAACAAACTAGCAAGTAAGGCACGGTCATAAGTCAAAATATCGCAATCATGTAAGGCGATTGCTTCAGAGCGCCCTGAGGCTATAGCATAACCATAGCAATACCAAACATTACGTCCTTTACCAAGCTCTTTAGGCGCGACGCCTTTATCAACTAATAATCCGTGTAAGGCTTGTAATCTAGGCCCTTCATTCCATAAAATTCGATGATGTTGCGGCAGACTACTGAAAAACTCTTTCGCATAAGCAAACTCATTAGCACTGGCTCTATCAAGTCCGACAATCACTTCATTCAAATAGGGTACTTGAGCAATAACATCAATAATGTCTTTGAGTGCAGGCCCTTCAAGTTCAGAATATAAAGACGGCAATACTAAGCCCATTGGCCGTTGTTTAGCAAACGTCTGTAATTCCGCTTCCATGCCAGAAACACGGTCTTTATTCAATCTATGCAATGTAGTAATTGTGCCATTCTGAAAAAAATCACTCATTCCCCTCTCCTATATTTAATTGAGCAAATAGCTGACCTATCGCCTCTTGCCACCCCATCGGTGCAGTAGATTGCGTATAAATTACCTGATCAGCACTTTTGTTGAGCTGTAGATGACTACCATCTAATTTACGTATAACAGCCGAATAATCTGCCTGTTCGAGCATATTGTAATCATTCTGGCTATCACCCAAAGCTATAGTATGTATAGCTTGTTGTGATTTAAACTTGTTCACTATCCAAGTCATCGCCTGACCTTTATCATTTTGCCCCATAACATGTAAAAAACGCCCGCCTTGAACAAGTTGTAAACCTTGCGCTTTTAGCGCCTGTTCAAATACCTGCAAATTTTCTTGGCTATCCAACCACTTAATGGGTTCGCTGGCTAAGCGTTGTTTTGCTTGTTCTGCCTGCACTTCAGAAAGCCCCGTTTCCTGCATTAACTGAGAAACACTAAAATCAGCAAAGCCCTTGTAACAAAAATTATGTTGCGCACGCAAATGATTAAGGACTTTTAGAATAGTATCGCGCGGTGCACCTAAGATAATTTGCTCCATCGTATTATCATATCCAGATAAATTACCTTGGGGCAAAAAAACCGCTGCACCATTTTCTACTGCAAACGCCCAGTTATTACGCAGTTGTTGGCGCAGGTTTTTTATCTCAGCATAGGTTTTACTGGAGTTAATAATCAAAGGTATAGCGAGTTGTCTGATTTTCTCCAGCGCAGGTAAAGCTTGCTCAAAACTGTAAGTATGATGATCAAGCAAGGTATTATCTAGGTCAGTAAAAATCATCCAATCCGTCATATTATGTTCCTTCTATGTTTTTCAATTCGATATTTAATGCTGAGTAGAAATCAGTCATTCCTACATGGGAATGAGCAAAGGCAGGACAATCCCCCCTATTAGCGAGAAGAGATAGGGGTTACATTACGCATCGGCGCACCTTTATAAACCTGTCTTGGACGACCTATTTTTTGTTCAGGATCGGTAATCATTTCATCCCATTGTGCAATCCAGCCGACTGTTCTAGCCATGGCAAAAATCGCTGTAAACAACTCAGTTGGAATGCCTATGGCACGCAATACAATACCTGAATAAAAGTCGACATTAGGGTAGAGTTTTTTGGCTATAAAATATTCGTCTTCTAAGGCAATTTTTTCTAACTGCATGGCCAGTTTAAATAATTTATCATCGTGTAAACCAAGCTCATTCAGTACTTCATGGCAGGTTTGACGCATCAAAGTCGCTCTTGGATCAAAGTTTTTATACACTCTGTGACCAAAGCCCATCAATTTAAAGGGATCATTTTTATCTTTAGCTTTTTTGATAAAATGCTCAATATTAGCGACATCGCCAATTTCTTCCAACATAACCAATACGGCTTCATTAGCGCCGCCATGAGCAGACCCCCATAAACAGGCAATACCAGCAGCTACACAGGCATAAGGATTAGCGCCACTGGAGCCAGCTAATCTAACTGTGGAGGTTGAGGCATTTTGTTCGTGATCGGCATGTAAAACCAGAATTCTATCTAATGCGCGGGATAATACGGGATTGGGCAGATAATCATCACAGGGCGTACCGTGTAGCATGCGCAGAAAGTTATCACTATAGCTCAAGCTATTTTTAGGGTACATAAATGGCATGCCCGTGCTGTACTTATGACACATGGCGACAATCGTCGGCATTTTAGCTATTAAGCGAACAGCGGATAATTTTCGAAATTCTGGGTCTTTAACATCTAGCCTATTATGATAAAAAGCCGACATCGCGCCGACTACGCCAACTAAGATCGCCATCGGATGTGCGTCACGACGAAAGCCATTGAAAAAATTAGTGAGTTGATCGTGTACTAAGGTGTGATGGGTAATATCATGCACGAATTGGCGCATCTCTTTACCATTAGGTAGCTCGCTATTGAGTAATAAATAACAGGTTTCTAAAAAGTCACACCTTTCTGCTAATTGCTCAATAGGATAACCGCGGTAAAGTAATACACCTTTATCACCATCAATAAAGGTAATTGTTGAGCTACAGCTCGCTGTCGAGGTAAAACCGGGGTCATAGGTAAACATGCCGGTTTGTTTATATAGCGTTCTGATATCAATGGTATCGGAGCCCAGTGTGCCAGATAGTACCGGCAATTCACAGGCAGTTTCTTTGTTGGCAAAGGATAAAGATATTTTAGAAGGTTCGGTCATGACTTATTCTTTCCTTTAAAAATAGGATAAATGGATATCGATATTAATATTAGAAAGCAAATAGTAAGCCAGCTCTTTAAATCAGGCTACTTACTGTGTAAAACAAGATAAAAAAGGGTGGAAGGCTGCATTTTGGTGCAATTAAAGAGGAGTTGCACAGTAATAGATCGGTTTAAAGTTTAAAGGGGGTTAAATTACGCGTATAGAGTTATATGTAACTTCTCATTATTCATGGATAAATACCTATAAAAATATCGTCATTCCCGAGTGCTTTTATCGGGAATCTACGTTGAGCATAGATTATTGCTAACAGCGTGCAGAAATGACTAACTAAAAAAACTGCCTGTACCCTTTGAATGCGGCCTTAATAATACCCGAAAGTTTACGCTCTAAGGTAGCCTGTATGGAGTTTACGGACGCAGCGCATTCAACTTCCCGTATTCCACAAGCTTCATACAGGCTACACAAAGTTTCGGGTTTTATTGAAATCTTGTTCCTTAGTAATGAGAAGTTACGGGTTAATTAGTCAATCCTTTGTTTTAGCTAGCCAATAATCACCATCTAGCAAGTTACCTTAGGAGCCTTCTATATTTTCTAACTCAATATTCAGAGATTGAGTTGAAATCATCAACTCCCACATGGAAATAAGTAAAGATATGACAATTAAAACCATACCGACAAGAAAGGCATAAGTTGCCATTAATTGCAGGCCAAAAAATACTAAGCCCATAGTGAGTACACAACAGATAATACCCATCACCGCAAAAAGCTGCATGGCAATAATTAAACGTATCCGTTTACGTAGGCTTTCTACTTGTTTTTTAGCGAAAAAGCTTTGGGTCTTATTATAAAGGCTATGTAATTCTCTGGTTCTTTTGGCTATCGCTAAATAGCGGTTTGCATAAGCCAGAAACAACACTGAAATCGCGGGAAACAGTAGCGCCGGGGTATTTATTGATACTTCCATCACTACACTCATAAATAAACTCTCCGTAGGTATGCGTTCAATTATTAATCCTCATTTTTTATATCAATCATCAGAATTCTGTCCTTATCTAAAGATAAAGACAAGGTTTTGCATAACAGCCCGCTATCGTAATCTCTATAACTTTCTGAAATAGCCACTTGATTATCTATGCCGCAATTATACAACGCGATACATTGATAAAAATAAGGACGCCAAGACCAGTTAAGTCCTCTTTTTTTGGGGTCACTAAACCAGCTATTATTTTGAAAATTAAAATCAGATGAAATTTGAGTGCCTTCTGGATTGCACAGATAAAACTTTAGAATCCCCTGATCTTCAAAACCCCAAGTCGACAACTCATTCAAATTAAAATCATCTTGTAAAGCTTCTTTCAATTTGTAAGACAGCTGCTCAATCGTTTGGAAACGCTGAACCTTCTTCTGTTCTGAGCTAAGTTTTCTGGATAAAAATTTACTTCTTAATGAGGTAATATGTTGCTGATAAGCCTCTGAATTCTGAAATTCTGGCTGCGCCTTCGAAAATAAAAAGCCTTGCATATATTGTGCGCCGCAATCCAAAGCAAATAAAAACTCATCCATCTTCTCTACGCCTTCACAAACAATCCGACACCCTTGGCGCTTGCCAAAACGAGTGAGTAATTGCACTGCATCACTGGCAATACCACCTTTAACCGCTAATTGAAACAAGCCCATATCAATCTTAATAATATCAGGATTAAGCGCAATAACGCGTTCTAACTGCGAATAACCCGAACCATAATCATCAATAGCGACTTTAAGCCCATGTTGGCGATAGGTTTTTACCACAGCCTTTAATTTGTCAATATTCGCCACGCCTTCGGTAATTTCAATAATGATCCGACTACGGTCTATCTGCAATTTTTCCAGCATTTCGAGCGTGGGTAAATCATTAACATTACTTATATAATCAATCCAAGCGGCTGAAATATTAATCGTCAAGTAGCAACTTTTATCTTCTAGCTGCGAAAATTTTTGCAACGCCATCCAGCGCACTTCTCGATCAAGCTCTTTAAGTTGTTCAACAGGAATTTCTGTGGATGAAAAAACAGCCCCCGCCGAAACAACGTTTCCTTGATTATCATATTGCCTTGCCAGCGCCTCATAGCCCACAATTCTACCGCTAGCGACACTAATAATCGGTTGAAAATATGGAAAAATGGATATGTTTTGCATGAGTCTTGTTATTTTTAATGTTCTGTTTAAGTTCGTTTGTTCTTAAGTAAAAGCACTTCAGCTTTACTGCCTAAATATACATATACACCTAAGGATAATAATAAAATAGCAGAAGCTAACATGACCCAAACCGCATCTAATATATGTTCGCCACCATGTAATGCTGCTTTAAAAATCATCAATAAAGCCTCAATAGAAACCGCAATAATAATAGCTGCTACAAAACGAGTAATGGTACGCCGCGTAGAGCTATGGCGCAAAATATCCTTATATAATAAGACCTCTTCCTCTAGCGTGGTCTTAGCCAAATCAAAAATAGCCAGAGCTAAGGTTAAATAAATGACTACGCCAAAAGGCATCACCAGTTCATCGGGCTTGACTAATAGCGCTTGTATGACTTTAAGAGACTCGGTCATTGAAGCATACAATAGAATTAATGAAACAATAAATAAGCCCATTACAATCAGGGAGTACATGGCTTTAAAGTAAGGCTCAAAGTGAATGCGTTTACTGTCCCCCGTTAAAAAAGACAGAATTGCGGATAAATCAATATCAACAACAATAATACCAACCGCTGCGCCACTATCATTAGATACTTTATGGCTGGCCGACAAACAAAGTTCGCGTTTGATACTTGATAGGTACGGTTCAGTAACAGCTACCAAGTCAGATTTAACAGCCAATAAATAATACGGTCGTTTACTCCGATCTGTACCACGCCCTGTTTTTGGATGGTCTTTAAAATTAACACCTGGGACATTCATGCACAATTGCTTACCGTCAGCATCCAGCAGATAGAGCAAGCTAATAAAAGGATAATAATTGCATAAGGAATTCAGCATGTCGGCTAATTCTTTTTGGTTTTTCTCAAACATCTTCTCGTCAGCAAAGCAGCTCAAAATTGATGACAACATATTGTGAATTGCACTGCGATGCTCTTCATATTTCTCAAGTACATTGATATGACTCATTTTGGACATGTTTTTTTCCTTAATCTATAAGTACTATAGATTTAAACATGCATAGATCGTGCCATTTTTTATCTTAGTGATGATTTTTAGCCCACAGTAGGTGATAGGGTTGTCGCCAATCCAAAGTGCGTTGCGATAGCAGTGCGCGAAGAAGGCAAGGATTTTATCCCGACATCCGTCAAGTCATTGTGATAGTTTTAACGAAGCGACTTTTGTGCGTAGTTGAAGCGGACGCAGGACAAACTGGGGCTCCCATAATTCGCTCCGTGTGTGAATGAATTTTGGCGACAGGAGTCCCAATATTTCATGAGGTAGGATGGCGCTCCAGATAAAGCCAATGATTTTCGACAATGCTGTGCGAAAGCTTCGTATTCCACAAGCTTCCTTCCGAGCTACACAATTATATTGTTAAGGGCTGCAAGTTAAACGTAATCAGAACATTCTGACAATAACTACAGCGCCCCAAAATAGAGCTAGCCATGATCGCCATATAGTCATTTAACAAGCTATGCACATGCTTTAAAAGGCAGTTACTTAATATGGTATATATTCTGCTTAAATAATCTCAAATAATTCAACCTACTGCACCAGACTATAGAAAGCCAAGCTATGAGCACTTCATACGTATTAATAATAGATGACAAAACTAAAGAAAAGGAACTTGAACCGCTAATAAAAATGGCGGGGTATGAGACTTTTTATCTCGCTCAGTTGCCTGCAGATATATCCTCGATAAGTGACACAATTAAACCCGATATCCTATTAATTAATAGCCCTAAATTTAGTAGTGCAACCATTGCATTAATAAAAAGTATTAATGCAAGCTACCCATTACCCATTGTGGTCTTTTCAGGTGCTGTAGATAAGGACTCTATTGCTCGAGCCGTACAAGCAGGCGTCTGTGCTTATATTGTTGATGGTTATATTAAGAAACCATTGAAAACCATTATTGAAATTGCGACTGCTCGTTTTACTGAGCAGCACAAGCTGCGCATAGAACTGGAAAAATCAAAATCAAAATTACAAGGACGTAAATTGATTGATCGTGCGAAAGGAATGCTGATGAGTTTACGTCATTTATCTGAGGATGAGGCTTATCACACGCTGAGAAAATTGGCGATGGAAAGAAATACAACCATTGAAGAAATGTCTAAAAATGTCATTGCTATGGCTGAACTGCTGGATAAAAAATGATTTTTTCACTTTTCTTAGCGTAGCTTTATTACAAAATAGTGCGTTATGAGCGCTCAATGCACCAAAACAGAACACAATAAGCCTCGCCACTTTATTTAAAGGCTCAGTAAAATAAAAATAAGATATTTTATATATTATTGTTTTTATTAAAATTTTATATATATTTTGTTAAAAACAATATTTTGGCACAACTAATGCTTTATTAATTTCAAAGACTCCAACGTTGGAGTTTAAAGTAAATGGTTCATTGTAGAACCAACCAGACAAAGGCGTCTGCAAACGAGTATTCCCCCCCCAAGGTGCTCAGTTTGTAGGCGCTTTTTTTTGCTCAAATTTTTCGCATTACTATGAGGATCACCATGAAAACCAGTAATTTTCCTTTTAAAAAGCTAACTACGGGGCTGTCCGTTGCATTAGCGGCGGCAACACTATCAATGACTTCGGTTAGCTACGCGGTAGGAAAGCTAGAAAAAGAAGACCTTAAATTTGGATTTATTAAATTAACTGATATGGCTCCATTAGCCATTGCTTATGAAAAAGGCTATTTTGAAGATGAAGGCCTCTATGTAAAAGTTGAAGCACAAGCTAACTGGAAGGTGTTATTAGACCGGGTGATCAATGGTGAGTTAGATGGCGCGCATATGTTGGCAGGCCAACCACTAGGAGCAACGATTGGCTTTGGTACTAAAGCAGATATCGTGACCGCTTTCAGCATGGATTTAAACGGTAATGCGATTACCGTTTCTAATGATATTTGGGCGCAAATGAAAGTCAATATCCCTATGAAAGATGGTAAGCCCGTCCATCCAATCAAAGCAGATGCTTTAAAGCCGGTTATTGAAAAATATAAGGATGAAGGCAAGCCTTTCAATATGGGCATGGTATTCCCCGTATCAACACATAACTATGAATTACGTTATTGGTTAGCAGCAGGCGGTATTAAGCCTGGTTATTATGCACCACCCTACGATATCAGCGGCCAAATTGATGCTGATGCACTATTATCGGTAACGCCTCCACCGCAAATGCCTTCAACCATGGAAGCCGGTACTATTTATGGTTACTGTGTTGGTGAGCCATGGAACCAACAAGCGGTTTTTAAAGGTATTGGTGTTCCCGTCGTCACCGATTATGAGATCTGGAAAGATAACCCAGAAAAAGTATTTGGTGTGAGTAAAGGTTGGGCCGACAAATATCCTAATACGCATATCGCTGTGGTTAAAGCATTGATTCGTTCTGCGATTTGGTTAGATGCAGACAACAACAAGAATCGTCCTGAAGCAGTAAAAATCTTATCTGAAAGTAAATATGTGGGTGCAGATTATGAAGTAATCGCCAACAGCATGACGGGTACTTTTGAATATGAAAAAGGTGATGTACGCCCAATGCCAGATTTCAATACTTTCTTTAGACGCAATGCGACTTACCCTTATTACAGTGATGCGATTTGGTATTTAACACAAATGCGCCGTTGGGGACAAATCAACGAACCTAAAGATGATGCATGGTTCATGGATATTGCTAAAAAAGTGTATCTCCCTGAAATTTATATGCAAGCAGCGAATGAATTAATCGCGGAAGGTAAAGCAAATGCAGCTGACTTTCCAGGTATTGGAGAGACTGGCTTTAAAGCACCACAAAAACACTTTATTGATAACATTGTTTACGATGGTACTCAGCCCAATGCTTATTTAACTAAATTTGCGATTGGCTTAAAAGGTAATCAAAGAGTAGTGGGTGGAAAAATCATTAATTAATTGATAAAGAACATACGACACCTCTTTATACGATGGGTGCGATGTACTTTTTACATGGATGTTTTTGTTACAAGGATGTAACTTTTTTTAAATGATTTATCTCAAATATTATATGAAACGCTACAACATAGGTATCAAATCATGAGCAACCAACTGATAAAGTTTTTTAATATAACGGGGCTGACTTGGTTTGTGCCTCTAGTTAAAATAGCAGCAGGTGAAAACCCTAGCCAACAATTCAAACAATTATGGCTGATTATGGGCGTGCCCATTATTGCTTTTATCTTATTTTTAGGACTATGGAGTGCTTCCGCTACACAAATTCATACCAGTCTTGGCGCTATTCCTGGGCCT
>CBDVDU010000082.1:0-9852 GCA_965372825.1 uncultured Gammaproteobacteria bacterium
ATAGGTATCTACACAACTTTTTTATATTAAAATACAATGAGTTACAATTTAGAATAGCTCCCTCTCCTGCTGGAGAAGGCTTTTAGACTTGTGTAGATACCTATGCTCTAAAGGCGGGCTAAAACCACGCCCTACCGCTTTTATGTCCCAGCGTAAAGATAGCCTAACTTATAGCGGACTGAAGTCCGCCCTACTTCAAACTGCCCATATATTCGGTAACGGCATTAATTCCTTCATCAGATAACATTCCTGCAATACCGCGCATCGGGCCACTTTTACGCGCTCCATCTTTAAACGCATGTAGTTGGCGCTGCAAATAAGCAGGGTGCTGGCCTGCTAATCGCGGTGTTACGCCCATACCTTTTGCACCATTTCCGTGACAACCGAAACACATCGGGGCTTTGGATTTTCCTTGTTTTGCTAATTCCTCATTACCACCCGCACTTTTATTTTTCAATGAGGCAAAATAAGCGGCTAAATTATTGATGTCTTCATTAGATAGTGAGGATGTCATGTTTTTCATCATGCCATTGTCACGCGTACCATCACGAAAAGCACGAAGCTGGTTGGCTAAATAGGCTGGCTTTTGTCCTGCTAGTGTTGGAAAATTTGAGTTTGTACTATTTCCTTCGGCACCATGACAGTTAAAACACATTACTGCACTTTCTTTGCCTGCATTAATATCAGGCTTGGCAATAGCTGTACTGGAAAACAATAAACCAAAAAAAATACCACTCAATAACTTTGTAGTTAACTGCATCACAATTCCTCTTAATCCTGAAAAGACATTATGAATCTTACGCGTTCGGTATCTATTGTTCAAATTTATTAGGCTGTCTCGCTTTTGGGTTCGGAGCTTAATAATACTCGAAACTACCTCCTGTAAGATGCGCTTCATGCCTCAGCAGCATCCTATATTGTCATCTATTATTCTGCCTTAAATAAATCGCTAATCTGCTCTACGGTCAATGGACGACTTAATAAATAGCCTTGTATTAAATCACAACCCTCTCGCACTAAAAATTCTTGCTGCTCAACTGTTTCTACCCCTTCAGCAACGACTATTAAGCCTAAACTATGTCCCATCGCAATAATGGTTTTAGCAATAACTCTATCATTCTCATCTTCGGATAAATCTTTGATAAAAGACCGGTCGATTTTTAATTTAGAAATAGGGAGGTGTTTGAGTTGAGCTAAAGAAGAATGGCCTGTACCGAAATCATCCATGGAAATACGAATACCTAAAGCTTCTAACTTATGGAGTGCAGCAAGGCTTTCTTGGTGCATAATTAAACTTTCTGTCACTTCAAGTTCCAAATTATAAATAGGAAAATTCATCGCTAATAAAACCGCCTGAAACTTTTCAATATTATCCGCATCCAACTGTTTCACAGATAAATTAACCGCCAAAGAAAACTCTGGAATACCACTATCCCACCAAGACTTGCACTGCTGACAGGCCTGAGTAAATATCCATAAGCCCAACTCCTGAATAAAGCCACTCTCCTCAGCAATAGAAATAAAGTCATTCGGCGGAATAAGTCCTTTTTCTGGGTGCTGCCAACGAACTAAGGCTTCAACCCCAGCAAGTTTATTGGATCTTTGACAATACTGAGGCTGATAATGCAGTACAAAATCGCCTCTCGCTAATGCAGAACGCATATCAGTCATTAAATCCATTTTATGTTTAACAGAATTAGTTAAATCTTCATTATAAAAGCGTGCGCAACCTCGTCCAGCTGCTTTTGCTGCATGCATTGCTGTATCGGCATTACGCATTAAATCACTTGCCGACAAGCCATCTTCCGGGAATAAACTGATGCCTATGCTGATAGATAAGGTAAATTCATGACCTTCAACAAGTATCTTTTTCTTAAATAACGCTAATATTTTACCAATAAGCAACTGAACTGATAGCGACCGACCTAAGCTACCCGCTAAAATAACAAACTCATCGCTATTTAAACGAGAAAAAACATGCCCCCCATCTAATTCCTCTTGTATATTCTTAGCTACCTGCTGCAGTACTTTGTCACCGACTTCATGCCCTTGTGAGTCATTAACATCTTTAAAACCATCTAAGTCCAATACCAAAACAGCCAGCTGTTGCTTGTGCATAGCCGCATATTCAACAGCTGTGCCGAGTTTTTGCTTAAATAAATTACGATTAACTAAACCCGTCAAAGCATCGTAACGCTCCAACTTCCAAAGTGATTCTTCTTTTTTTTTCTTTACAAGTAAAATACCAACAATATGTGCACAAGTTTCTAGCAATTGTTTATAAAAGGTCGAGGGAGTTCTTTCCTCAAAGCTCGATAAAGCAAAAGATCCTATAGCCTTATCTTTCTCTATTTTGACCGGACTAGACCAACAAGCGCCAATAGAAAAATCATGAGCAAAAGCCTGTAAATCACACCACCTACCATCGTTTCTAGTATTCGCTACATACTGCGCTTCATTCTGATAAACCGCGGTACCACAAGAACCCGCTCTTTCACCTGGCACCAAACCATTTAGCTGCGCTACTGCCTCTGGCGGGATAGAGGGGGCTGCTAATACAGTAAGAGATTCACCGGTTTCGTCGTAAACCATGATAGAAGCAACCGCATTAGCGACTATCTGCTCAGCGGCTTTACATAAAGCATCTAAAATTTCTCGATAATCCACATCTAACGCTACTTGCTCTAAGATTTCACGCTGTAATGCGAGTAATTTCCTAGCTTGTTCGGTGGTAACGTCATATTCTGGACGAAAAGGAATAACTTGCGCTTCCATATCAGGTTTCTCCGTTTATTTATCTATTTATGTGTATAGCTAAAACACACATAAAAAACCCCTCTTAAATTGTAGGTCTCTACACAACTTTTTGAAATTAAAATACAACAAATTGCAAGTCAGAAAGCATCCTCGCCTGCTGAAGATGGCTTTAATGCTTGGGTAAACACCTACGCCCTTAAATCTCAGGATTCACACTATCAATGCCTGCTTTACTGCTACTGCCTCTAACAGTGTTTCTGTGCTCTTTAGCACTATAAAGTGCTTTATCCGCTTGAATAAAAATCTGTTCATCCGTAGGAATATCGGTTCCTGCATAAGCCCGAAAACCAATAGAAACTGTAACATAATCGCCAATATAACTTAATTCATGAGCAATATTTAAAGCCTCTACGCCCGCTCTAATGGTCTCTAAAAAACCCCATGACTCTTGCTCATTCATTCCCGTCATCAATATGCCAAATTCTTCGCCGCCCATTCTAAACACGAAATCGCTAGGTCGCTTTAATGTCTGCTTCAAAAAAACAGCCACTTCAGCCAAAACTGAATCACCCGCCTCATGCCCATACTTTTCATTATATTTTTTGAAATAATCCATATCCAAAATAGCTAAGGTTAGATATTGTTTATTTCTACGCACTAGACTAGCCTGATGTTTAATAACTGTTTCAAAATACTGGCGATTATATAAAGAAGTTAAGTTATCCATAATAGTTAGCGCCTCGACTTCTTTTCTATCGCTAATATCCCGAACAATACTGCGATACGCAACGGGATTATAATCAACATCTAAAATAGGTTCGATCACGGCACTCACCCACTTATTTTCACCATCCGCACTATGCAGTGCATATTCACCCTCCCACGCGTGCCCTGTTTGTATAGAGCGCCAAATTCTAGTGGCTAAAGCTTGATTATCTTCGGCCAAGAAAAAATTAGTCTTCTGCCTCATAACCTCTTCTTTCAAATACCCTGTATAGCGACAAAACTCACTACTAATCTCCGTTGTTTTGCCTTCTGAATTAAGGATTTTAACCATCATATTTTGATCGATAAGATGCTTATAACTCATTAATTCTAGGTTCAGTTTAGTGAACATTCTAACCACATAAAAATAAATAACGATAGCAGTCAAAATGGAAAAAAACAGCAATACTAACAGTAAAAAAAAGGTAGTTTTTTTATTCATTTCTGCTTCATCATAAAATGCAGCAGCCTGTATATTGACGAAGTGTATCAATGCCTGAGTGGCGTCATTAATACCCCTAACCTGATCCGCACCTTTACCTTTATTAATTGATACCGCTTCAGATTGATTGCCGGCAAGCATTAAAATAATCACTTCCTCACGTATCGGTCGCCATTCTAATACCGCTTGAGAAGCAGCTCGTATCATTGCCGTGTCACCAAGAAACTGCACAGAAATGCCATCTAAGTCATTTAGTATCTGCTTTTCCGTAGCATTAACGGCTTCTATCGCATCATGCAATTCACGCTCATTACCCGACAAAACCACATCTTTCATATCTCGATGCATCATAAGCAATTTGATATTAATATCTCTAACCGTATTACTGACGACAAAAGGATGCTTGTACATATCCTCAGTCAGATTTGCTAGCTTGACTGCATTAAAAATAGCAGTCCCGCCACCTAAGGCCAGAAGAAAAATCATTACGGAAAAACTGAAAGTAATTTTGTACTGTGTAGTCATAGAGTTTTTTATCTCAAAGCTGAGATGATATTACAGCGCTTAAGCCTTAAAAAAGCAACGCATAACATCAATCATATAACGGTGATCAAGTACCCCTGCACTTTCTCTAATACTGTGCATAGCCCACATCGCACAGCCTACATCCACGGTACGAATACCTAATTTAGCCGAGGTCATAGGACCAATAGTGCTACCACAAGGGATGTCTGTTCTATGTGCGTACTTTTGAAAAGGTACATTCGCTTGCTGGCACCAAGTCATAAACATGGCTTCGGAGACACTTTCTGAACTATAACGCTGATTTGCATTAAGTTTAATCACCGGCCCTTTATTCACATAAACTTGATGTTCCGCTTCATAAGCCGCAGGAAAATTGGGCTGATACGCATGAGCCATATCGACACTGAGCATAAAACTACTGGCTAAAGCACGCTTATAATCTTCTGTATTTAAACCGCCAACTAAAGCAATACGTTCTAAAACATCCGGCAAGAAACTACCATCAGCCCCCTTAGTGCTTTCACTACCAACTTCTTCATGGTCAAAAAAAGCACAAACCAAAGTATGCCCTGATTGCAATACTGCCTCATCTAATAAAGCCGATAAGCCTGCATGACAAGAGGCTAAATTATCCAATTGACTATCGGCATAAAATTCTTGGTCTACGCCCCAGAACGTTCCTTTTTGCGTGTCGTAGACATTAAACTCCCAAGATAAAATTTGCTCCGCAGCCAATTGACACTGCTTTGCGACTAACTCAGAAAACAGCGTATCAGGCAATTGTTCCTTGCTACTCATGGCAAATAACAAAGGTAATTCAGTTTGTTTATTTAACTTTAAACCTTCTTCATTAACCATTCTATTCATATGAATAGCTAAATTAGGCAAACGTAACAAAGGCTGTTCAAAACGCACTAATTGGGTGGCAATTTCGCCAGAATCAGTACGATAACTGACTCGTCCAGCAAAGCTTAAATCTCGGTCAGTAAAGGTCGCTAAAATTGGCCCACCATAAACTTCAACCCCCATGCGCAATAATTCACCTGACTTATGCAAAGCATGCGGCTTAATCCTTAACCCGGGAGAATCCGTATGCGCACCGATAATTTTATAGCCATGCTCAGGTAGTGCTTTACTACCAAGCACAAAAGCAATAATCGAAGAATCATCACGAATCACATAATAACGACCATTAGGCTTTAATACCCATTGCTCCGTTTCATTAATACGACTAAATGATGCGGCTAATAATTGCTGCTCCATGGTTGCTACGGCATGCCAAGGACTAGGACTGGCATCAATAAAATCTAATAATTGTTGAATTTTCTGCTGATCACTCATCGTTCTTTTAAATCCAAAGAGGCTGAATTAATACAATACCGTAAACCCGTTGGCTCAGGCCCATCTTCAAAAACATGACCTAAATGTGCATCACAAGCACTACACACGACTTCCACGCGACGCATGCCGTGTGAACTATCGACGACTTCTTTGACGGTATTTTCCGACAAAATATCCGAAAAACTAGGCCAGCCAGTACCTGAATTATATTTATTGGCTGAATCAAACAAACCCTGCCCACAACAACGACATTGATACACGCCGTCCGTTTTGCAATCGACATATTTACCGGTAAAAGGCGGCTCTGTGGCACTACACCGACACACTTCAAATTGCTCTGGCGTTAATTTTTCACGCCATTGTTCATCGCTTAGTTTTACATCGGTCATATTCACTTTGCCTGTTGAATTCGAGATTAATTAGAAATAGCTTAGCATTTTATAAAGGCACAGAAAACACAGGCACTTAAATTACATGTCTTACGCTTACATTCAAAAATCACTATAAGCTAACACTCTTTAATTAAACGACCTGTTAGAATAGTTCAAATCTGAACAATGCTCTTGTCATTTCGCCATTAAATACGGCTAATTTCACTGGAATTCCATAGGTCATGATATTACGTGCCACATTCTTCCTCCCATTATTTTTGCTGTTAGTTACCAGCTTAAGCCATGCCATACCCACCACTAACACAACGCCAGCGCTAAACCTAACATCTCAAGAGCACAGCTGGCTCAAACAACACCCCGTTATTAACTTAGGCATCGATCGTACCTTCCCACCTTATGAATGGCTAGATAAAGACAACAATTACCAAGGTTTTTCTGCTGATTTTATGCGCTTAATCGAGCAGCGCTTAGACATTAAATTTAACATAATAAAAAACAAAGACACTTGGAATGACGTGCTTGATGCGGCGAAAAATAGTGAGCTAGATATGCTTTCCTGCTTAGTGAGAACATCCGACCGCGAACAGTATCTTAATTTTAGCCCAGCTTATATTTCTAGTTCCGCTGTTATCATTACAGAACAAGGCAACACCCAGCTTTCAACACTACAGCAGCTTGCTGGTAAACAAGTCGCTATTTCTAAAGGTCATTACGTACAAGAACTTCTTATTCGGCATCACCCTCAAATATCCTTAATTCTCGCTAAAAACATTCCTGAAGCTCTACAACTTGTTGCAACAGGAAAGGCCGATGCCTTTGTTGGGGATGTGATGGCGGCAAGCTATGACATTAAAAATGCAAACTTACTTAATTTATCACTCGCAGGGAAAACCCCGTTCCAGAGTCAGTTTAGTCTAGGCACCTCTAAACAGCACCCTGAACTTTACGGCATTATGGAAAAGGCGCTGGCCAGTATTACTGAGCAAGAAAGATCCACTATTTATGATCGCTGGAACAATTTAAAAGTCACCCAAGGCATTAGCTACAAGACTATCACTCAATATAGCTTGGCTATGTTGGCACTCTTTATACTCTTTGTTTACTGGGTTTATCGCTTAAAACGCTCTGAACAAGCACGTAAAGATAGCGAAGCAAAGCTGCATGCTATTTTAGATAATGCACCGGTCGGTATTTGGCTCTCCGATAAAGATAGCCGCTACACCTTTGTTAATGATACCTTTTGCAAGTCTGTCGGGATTGCTGAAAATGACTTTATTAGCTGCACTGATTTACATGCCTTAGTAGGCGCTGAGATGGCAAGCAACTGCTTAGCCTCAGACCAAGCTTGTTTAGTGCAAGATACGCCTTACATTTCTCAAGAAACACTACCCTTTGTTGATGGCAAAGAACATATTTTAGAAGTCACCAAAACCAAGCTGCTTGATGCCTCGGGGGAAGCCGTCGGGGTTATCGGGATATCGGTAGATATTACTGAGCGCGAACAAGCTAGTGTGAAACTACAACAGAGTGAAGCACATTTTCGTTTTGTCGCAGAGTCAGCTCAGGCGCTTATTTGGTTAGCTAATACCGATAAACTGTGTTTCTGGTTTAATAAAGTCTGGTTAGATTTTACCGGACGCACAATGGAACAAGAATATGGCAATGGCTGGACAGAAGGCGTACACCCAGATGATTTACAGCGTTGTATTGATTATTATGTAGACCATTTCGATCGCCGCGAGCCTTTTACCATGGAGTACCGCCTGAAACGTCATGACGGAAAATACCGTTGGATTTTAGATAAAGGCATGCCTCGCTTCGATGCTAATAATCAATTTGAAGGCTATATTGGTTCTTGTTTTGATATTACCGAACACAAGGAAATGGAGGCCTCCTTACAACTTGCTGCCACCATTTATGAGCATACCAGTGAAGCCATGATGCTGACAGATGCTGATAATCGCATCCTCGCAGTCAACCCCGCTTTTACTACAGTAACAGGCTACACAGCCATAGAAGCCATAGGTCAGCAAGCAAAGTTCCTACAATCTGGCCGACAAGATACCCAATTTTATCAAGATATGTGGCAGTCACTCAATGCAACAGGCACGTGGAAAGGTGAAATATGGAACCGGCATCAAGACGGTCATCATTTTGCAGAGGAAATGACCATTAATACGATTTATGGCGATGCAGGAGAAGTAAAGCAACGTGTTGCGCTGTTTTCTGACATTACCGAGAAGAAAAAGGCAAATGATCTCATTTGGCAACAAGCTAACTTTGACGTACTTACCAACTTGCCTAATCGGTATATGTTTCATGATCGCCTAGAACAAGAGTTAATCAAGTCTCGTAGAGAAAAGCAGCCGCTGGCCTTGCTTTTTATTGACTTAGATCGTTTTAAAGAAGTTAATGATACGCTCGGTCATGAAATGGGTGATTTATTGCTTATTCAAACTGCACAGCGTATTACTAGTTGTGTACGCGAATCAGATACCGTGGCCAGACTAGGTGGTGATGAATTTACCGTTATTCTGCCCGAGATACATGACGGCACTCACATAGAGCGTCTCGCCAGCGCTATTATTGATGCACTAGCTCAGCCTTTTCTGCTCAACAAGCAACAAGCCTATATTACAGCTAGCATAGGCATTACTTTATATCCTGATGATGGCGACAGCTTGACCCAATTACTTAAAAATGCAGATCAAGCGATGTATCGTGCCAAAAGCTTAGGCCGTAATCGCTTTAGTTATTTTACCCCAGCAATGCAAGAGGCTGCGCAAAAACACCTGCAAATTCTAAACGATTTACGTAGCGCATTAACAAAACAACAATTACAGCTCTACTACCAACCTATCGTCGATCTGGCTACTGGAGAAATACATAAGGCAGAAGCATTGATTCGCTGGATTCATCCTACTCAAGGCATGATCAGCCCTGCCGATTTTATCCCTATTGCCGAGGATTCAGGTTTAATTATTGAGATCGGTGATTGGGTATTTAAAGAGGCTGCTCGACAAGCTAAACAATGGATTGACCAATACGGCCAAACCATACAAATCAGCATTAACAAATCTCCTGTGCAATTTCATGCCGCCAATGACCAGAGTGCTTGGATAGCTTATTTACAAGAACTCGGCTTATCAGGGGAAAATATCGTGATTGAAATTACTGAAGGCTTATTAATGGAAACCTCAGAGCATATTATTAAGCAGCTCTTACAGTACCGAGACGCGGGCATTCAAGTGTCTATGGATGATTTTGGCACCGGTTATTCTTCACTCTCCTATCTTAATAAATTTGATATTGATTACCTAAAAATAGACCAATCCTTTACCCGTAATTTAGCGCCTAACTCCAATGATTTAGCATTATCTGAAGCGATTATTGTTATGGCTCAGAAACTAGGCTTAAAAGTCATTGCCGAAGGCATAGAAACAGAAGAACAGCGCCAACTATTATTAGACGCTGGCTGTGACTTTGGCCAAGGTTATTTATTTTCTAGGCCAGTCCCAGCTGACGAATTCATCAAACTATTAAATCAAAAATAATAGTCCCGCCCTTTAAGCATAGGCATCTACACAACTTTTTGACATTAAAATACAATGAGTTGAAAGTCAGAATAGG
>CBDVDU010000083.1:0-9753 GCA_965372825.1 uncultured Gammaproteobacteria bacterium
TCCTTCTTTTGCTACTTGCTCATTACGTGCTAACACTGCTTTTTCTGCTGCTTCTGCCAATGTTGTTGCGGTAATAATTGGCAAGCCACTTTCTGCAATAATCTTACGACCTTCTTCTACGTTTGTTCCTGATAAGCGCACAATCAAAGGAATTTTCATGTCGATTTTTCTCACCGCATGAACAACTCCTTCTGCAATCCAATCACAACGATTAATACCCGCAAAAATATTAACTAACATCGCTTTAACGCCTTTATCAGCCAAAACTAAACGAAAGGCTTTCTCTGTACGCTCCGCTGATGCACCACCACCCACATCTAAAAAGTTAGCAGGCTCGCCACCGGCTAATTTAATCATATCCATAGTCGCCATCGCTAAACCGGCGCCATTAATCATACAACCGATATCGCCATCTAAACCCACATAACTTAAACCACGATCTGCAGCGGCCATTTCTTGTGGATGTTCTTGCGTTTTATCACGTAATTCCATCACTTTTTGACGACGGAATAACGCATTATCATCAAAACCCATTTTGGCATCTAAAGTAATTAACTCACCTGATTTCGTGACCACTAATGGGTTAATTTCCAGCATATTGGCATCAAGCTCACGCATCGCACAATAGCAACCGCGAATAAACTTAACAGCATGGCTAATTTGCGTTGGATCTAATCCTAGCTCAAACGCCATTTCACGTGCTTGAAAGTCTAATAAACCAACTGCGGGATCAATATAGATTTTTTTAATGGCATCTGGATTATTTTCCGCAAGCTCTTCAATTTCCATTCCACCTTGCGCAGAACCAACCATGACGATACGTTCTTCAGCACGGTCGACTAAAAAGCTAAAATAAAGCTCCTTCTCAATATCTGTTCCTGCTTCAATATAAAGACGCGAACACAGTTTGCCTTCAGGCCCTGTTTGATGAGTCACTAAGCGTTTACCCAGCATACTGTCTGCTGCTGCTGCAACTTCTTCATGAGTAAAACAAATCTTAACACCACCTGCTTTGCCTCGTGC
Organism: uncultured Gammaproteobacteria bacterium; assembly: GCA_965372825.1. Lineage (GTDB taxonomy): Bacteria > Pseudomonadota > Gammaproteobacteria > Methylococcales > Methylomonadaceae > Methyloprofundus. The sequence goes on from CBDVDU010000083.1 coordinate 1,024, forward strand.
ACCAGAATGAATCTGTGCTTTTACCGCCCAAACACTACCACCAATTTCGCGCGCACGTTGTACCGCATCTTCTGGACTATATGCTAAACCACCTTCGGCAATTTTTACGCCATAGCCTTCTAAAATTTCTTTTGCTTGATACTCATGAATATCCATAGCATCCCCTCTAAAACTGAGTAAAATTAAAATACAAAAAAGGCCGCACTAGGCGACCTTTTCTGAATACTATTTGTTTATTATGCTTTTGCTGCAATAGCTTCTGCTGTTTGCACAACATTATTCGCCATTTTTTCAGATGCCGCATCAATTAAACGCCCATCTAAAGCTGCCGCGCCTTTTCCTTGTGCCGCCGCTTCTTTTAACGCTTGTAGAATACGCTTTGCTTTCTCAACTTCGCTAGCAGGTGGTGTAAATACTTCATTTGCTAGTGCAATTTGTGATGGGTGAATTGCCCATTTACCTTCACATCCTAAAGCCGCGGCTCTTCTTGCTGCATCTTTAAAACCTTCAGGATCTTTAAAATCACCAAAAGGTCCATCAATTGCACGTAAACCATAAGCACGACAAGCAACGGTCATACGGCTAATAGCGAAATGCCATTGATCACCTGGGTAATCAGGATTCAAGCCACCAATATTGGTTGTCCTTGCACGGTTACTGGCTGCGTAATCTGCAACACCAAAATGCAATGCTTCTAAACGACCACCGATAGAGCCTTGTTTAGCAATATCTTCTACATTGGCCATGCCTAATGCAGTTTCAATTAAACATTCGATACCAATTTTTTTAGTCATGCCTTGTTGCATTTCTAGTTGGTTAAGCATCGCCTCAACCATATAGACATCACCATAGACACCGACTTTAGGAATTAAAATCGTATCTATTTTATCGCCACATTGCTCAACTAAATCAACAACATCACGAACCATGTATTGTGTATCTAAACCGTTGATACGAATAGAAACTGTAATGCCGTGACCAGCCCAATCTAATTCGTTAATTGCTTTAATGACATTTTTACGCGCTTGCAACTTATCATCTGGTGCAACGGCGTCTTCAAGATCAAGAAAAATAACATCCACACCACTTTTCAATGCTTTTTCGAACATTTCTGGGCTTGATCCTGGAACAGCTAATTCACAACGATGAACACGCTGTGCATTTGCTTCATATAATGTATGACTCATTAATAGCTTCCTACTTAATAAAATATTTTTAAGGGTACTTATCGCGCACTTGATTTGCCATCCATGACCAAATCAAAATTAACCTTTCATTTTACTGCTAAGCCTTGTAATGTCAATTACTAGTTGAACTACGCAATTTAATATTGAGGGCAAATTTTAAGCAAAAAAAAATGCGCCTAGCCTATGACTGTGCGCATTAAAAAGACTCTGATTCCTAGTTTGGAGGCAAGGAGTTAATTTAAGAGTTGCAGCTATTCTACAAGCATCAATGCATTCTGAAAATGTGGCATATTGACGCGCGACAGATTGTCGCAACCTTACCCCCTATCTAAGCTATTATTTCAACGGCACCCAGCTACTATAAAAAATATGATTCATTTTCTGCATAATCACCGCCACCAACTGCACAAATAAATTCATTACAAAATGACATTTACTGGGTCTAACAATATCCACAAATAATCAATACCGCGCTTCATCCGTTTGATTAAAGGATTGATGTGACAAAGTATCATCAAAAATAAACATTTTTTTATCACACCAATGATTTTCCGTCGCTCTTACCTTGATATACGATTCTCTACTTTGTATGTCATTAATATTGTAAAGCACTCTTAAAGTGGTACGTAAGGGGCCATAATGCTCATCGGTTGATTCCTTTTTATTAAACACAGAAACGCCAATGGTTCTAATATATTTATAATCTTTATGAAACTCCGGTACTGAATAAAAATTATCAATATTCTTGCCGTACCATTTAAAGAAAATCATGCCACGCTTGATTTTCTCCACACGACTAGACAGTTCATCCACAATATTTTCTGACTTAACCACACCTAAAATATGCTTGATTTCAGCCTGACAATCCTCAGGCAAATCCTCCAACTGATACACCTTCTTGTTAATATAAGGTAGCGTAAACACGTCCATTAAAATATTAAAAGGTGATAGTGCCCAGGTCGGTACGCCATTACCAAAGAAATAGCGATACAACATACGGCCATTTATATTGCTATTACGCGTCACATCGTAAACACCACAAACAACATAGAACAGCATGACTTCAGGCAAAAAATACGTCAACAATGCTAAAAACACATACCAAATCACTGACTGTATTAAAAATTTCTTTTTTCTTTTATTAAAATATTCTTGATCCATGCTCTAACCTTTGTAATTTTTATAGGGAGTATTTCGCCAATTCAAACATCAATTTTACTTACAAAACCAACTCTATTGATCTGATTTTCCATGTAAGATAGTTTGTACATTATGCAAGCACAGCGTAAAATCAACAACATTTTATTAGCTATAATCGCACTCAAAATAGCTTTCAGTAAATTATCCCCCTATAAATAGCAAGCTTTAGCTCACTTCACTGCCCTAACTAATTTATGACTACTCAGCAGCAACCATCAGCAAAAAAAACACCGCCAAAAATGCCAGGCGGACTACCTTTAATTGGACATATGATCGCATTCGGCAAAAATCCGTTTGACTATATGATGTCACTCAGAGAAAAACTTGGCGAAATTGGCGAATTCCGCATGTTTCACCAAGAAATGGTTTTATTAACCGGCCCTGAAGGCAATGAAGCTTTTTTCCGCGCTCCAGATGCACAGCTGGACCAAAATGAAGCTTACAAGGTAATGACACCTATTTTTGGCAAAGGCGTTGTTTTTGATGCTCCACCACATATCAAAGATCAACAGCTAAAAATGCTGATGCCAGTCTTACGCGACAAACCGATGCGCACTTATTCAAAAGTGATTGTGCAAGAAGTTGAAGAAGCGGTTAAAGACTGGGGAGAGTCGGGGGAAGTTGATTTGCTTGAGTTTATGAAGCAATTAACCATTTATACCTCTAGCCATTGCTTATTGGGTGATGAGTTTCGTTATGAACTGAATGAAGAATTTGCCGAGTTATATCACGCCCTAGAAAAAGGCATGGCACCGATTGCTTTTATCTTCCCTAATTTACCCCTCCCTGTTTTACGCCGCCGAGATAAAGCACGCGTTCGCTTACAAGAGTTAGTGACGGGCATTATAGAAAAACGCGCTCAAAAAACCGAAAAAAGTGACGATGCCTTTCAAATGCTAATTGATGCCCGCTATGACGATGGTAGCGCGCTTTCACCGCATGAAATTACCGGCATGTTAATTGGTACTTTATTTGCAGGCCATCACACTACTGCAGGAACGGCTACTTGGATTGCTTTAGAATTAGCACGTAACCCTGAAAGCTACGAGCAAGTATTAAAAGAATTTGATACTTTATACGGCGAAAATGGCGATGTTACCTTTGAATCTTTACGCACCATCCCCGTGTTTGAACGCGTCATTAAAGAAGTACTACGTTTACACCCACCGCTTATTTTTCTTATTCGTAAAGTGGCTAAAGACTTACCTTTTAAGGATTACCTTATTAAAGCAGGAAAATACGTTTGTGTTTCTCCGCGCGTATCACACCGCATTCCTGAAATTTTCCCTAATCCAGATAAATTTGACCCTGACCGCTTTACTGAAGAGCGCCAAGAAGATGCAACACCCTTTAGCTGGATTGCCTTTGGCGGCGGACGACATAAATGTAGCGGTAATGCTTTTGCCATGCTGCAATTAAAAGCCATTCATGCCATTTTATTACGCCGTTATAAATTTGAGCTCGTTAACCCAGCTGACAGTTATGTAGATAACTACAAAGAAATGGTGGTACAACCTAATTCCCCTTGCAGGGTTCGCTACACTCGACGAAACGATGTGGGTGCTGAGCAAGCAAAGACAGAAAAATCATCAACAGAAACTAAAGCTGACACAACAAATTCTTTCAAAGTCGAAGTGGATATGGATTTCTGTCAAGGTCATGCAAACTGCATGGCGGAAGCGGCTGAAATTTTTCAAGTTGATGACAAAGGTAAACTAACCGTTCTGCAAGAGACACCTGACAACGCATTACTTAAAAAAGCACAAAGGGCTGCACGATACTGCCCAACCAATGCTATTAAAATTATTCAAAAATAAGGAATCGATATGGCTGCCTACCCAAGAGCTGAATTAGAAGAAATGGTTGAACGCTGGTTAGAAGCTAACCGCCAAGCTGAAAAAGATGGTGACTGGCCAAAACATTTAGGTGCAATGTACACTGATGATGCTCAATACCGTTGGAATATTGGCCCTAATGAAGAGTTTGTTGCACGCAACCGTCAAGAGATTGAAAAATGGGCACTAGGCGAACAAATGGAAGGCTTTGAAGAATGGAAATATCCGTATCACCGCATCCTAATTGATGAGAAACAAGGAGAGGTAATAGGCTTGTGGAATCAAGTCTCTCCAGCTAAACGTGAAGATGGCACACCCTACATTGTTGAAGGCATTGGAGGCTCTTGGTTCCGCTATGGTGGTAATTACAAATGGGAATGGCAGCGTGACTTTTTTGATTTAGGTAATACTAAAGCCTTATTTTTTGAACTAGCTGCCGCTGGCAAACTAGACTCTGCCGTTAAAGAAAAAATCGGTAAATTAGCAAAAGGACATCCACTACCAGGACATGAAAAAATTCGCCCTGAAGCCAGTTTTTTACAAAAGCTAAAGGGGTTTTTAGTGATGATACGTATTGCTATTTTCAACAAATAATAGTGCTCATTTCTGCTACAATAACCCTATAAAAACTACGTCATTATTTTTGGAGTATTATGAATACTGAAGAAAAAAAACCTAAAAGCCGCCGCGAGTTAGTCCGCACTATGGGCCAAAGTGGTAATTACTGGTATGCCATGGAAGAAAGCAAAAACCTTAAAAAAGGTAAATCACTAGAGGTTATTTTTTGGAAAAGCCCTATCGCACTTTTTCGTGGCGAAAGCGGCAAAGTCAATGCTATAGAAAACCGCTGTCCTCACCGCCAACTACGCTTAACATCCGGCATTGTTCAAGGCGAAGAAATCACCTGCCAATATCATGGCTGGAATTTTGATGGCTGCGGTAAATGTACCGGCATTTCTCACGAACTAGGTAAGGGCAAAGGTAAATCTGAATTACCTAATATCAAAGTTAATTCTTACCCAGTACAAGAAAAATACGGTTTAATTTGGGTATTTCCAGGAGACCCTGCACTCTCAGAAAAAGTTAAAATCCCTGCTATTCCTCAATTAGATCAAGAAAACCCATGGGAATTCATTCCTATTGATGTAAAACTTGAAGCGCATTACAGTATGATGCTAGAAAATGTATGCGACTTTAACCATGCGTTTTTACACCGTAAATTCAAACCTTTCACCAACCCTCATCTAAAAGGCTCCCGTCGTGAAGGTGATACCATCTGGATTGAATACGAAACAGATATGAGCCAAAGTAGCGCGGTCAAAACAGCTGGAGAGAAAAAAGGCGCTGGCTTAGAAGATATGACGCTTTGGTACCAATACCCTTATCAAGGCTCTAATACCGCCGATAAATATTTACATTGGCTATTTATGACGCCTATTGATGAAAACCACACGCGTTGCTTTTTTGTCTTTCTATTAGGCCCACTAGAAATTCCTTTTATCAATAAACCGGTTCCTAAGTTTTTACGTAAAACGGTCATTGCCTTAGCGAATAAGTTTTATATTATTCCTTTGCTCGCTGAAGATACTTATATTTTAGCGGAAGAAATGCTAGGGCAAGAGCGTCACCCTGATATTCAACATTTAGAGTTCAACCCCATTGTCGGTGAATTTCAGAAAATGAGTATAGAAAAATGGGAAGAATACGTACACACGGAAGCATTGCGTAAAGCAGCACAAAAAGCTGATAAACAACGTTATATATTTACTGGTGCAGGTCTCACTAAAAAAGAGCTACGTGACTATAATAAGATGCTAGAAGAAAAAGAAGAAGCTGGTTTATAAGGTAACTCGCAATAAATAAACTCCCCACATCTCGTTCCCACGCTCTGCGTGAGAATGCATCTTGTGACGCTCTGCGTCACGGAACGCAGAGCGTTCCTTTATGAATCCCCACGCAGAGCATGGGAACTAGGATAAGTTATTTATGACAACATTAGTAACCGGTGCCACTGGGCACTTAGGCGCGAATTTAGTACGCGCATTATTAGATAGAGGCGAAAAAATCCGTGTACTTTTGCGTAAAGAAAGCAGCAATACTGAAGTTGAAGGACTAGATGTAGAGCATGCTTACGGCGACCTAAAAGATGAGCAATCCCTTATTGCAGCGGTAAAAGACTGTGATTATGTCTACCACTTAGCCGCCTTTGTTAGTATTCGCAATGGCGACCGAAAAGAACTTTATGACGTAAATGTACTCGGTACACGTTATTTAATGCAAGCCTGTCGCTTAGAAGGCGTTAAAAAGGTAGTACATTGCAGTTCTTTTGGCGCTGTGGGTAATAACCCTGACGGTGCATCCAATGAAAAATGGGCGGTCAGTCCTTATGAAATGACCACCGATTATGAAATCTCTAAAACTTTTGCTGAATTAGAAGTTTATAAAGAAATCACACGCGGCTTACCCGCTGTTATCGTTAATCCATCGGGCATTGTTGGCCCTTGGGATTTCAAGCCATCGTTATTAGGTCGAACCATTATTGAGTTTGCCCAAGGCAAAATGCGCGGCTCGGTAAAAGGCGGCTTTGATTTTGTACCCGTGCAAGATGTAGTTCAAGGACACTTACTTGCTATGGAAAAAGGCGTCGTTGGTGAACGTTATTTATTGACTGGCGAGCAGCACACAATTAATGAAACACTGGACTGGCTAGAAGAATTTACGGGTGTACGCAAACCAAAATTAGTCATTCCAACGTTTATCATGCAAAACATTGCGATTATTAAAGATTGGATTGAACGTAAATTTTTCCCGCATGTTTACCCGCGCTTTAATTACCACTCTATACGCTTATTAAATTGCGGTAAATTTGGCACGCATAACCGCGCCATACAAGAGCTAGGCTTAAAACCTACCCCTGTAAAAGAAGCCTACCGTGATGCAGTATTATGGTTTAAAGAGCATGGTTATATCTAAAGTAAAAAACCACGTTCTAAGAACGTGGTTTTGATAACACCCTAAAAGGATGTTATGGCTAGCCCTTTAAGAAGGCTAGCCTATTGTCGCCAGTATTTACTCATGAAGTCATCCCCCACCGCCTAATTACTTCCAAATACTCACTATATTCGTGAAGTCATCTGTCCACGGCTTCATATCAAAATACAAGGCCGGTTTCTGCCACAGACCTAAGCCTTGCTTATATAAAGCCGCTAAGGCTTGCTCGTTTTTAGCTAAGACAAACCAGTCGGTTGCGACGACTAACGGAATTTCTTTCTGCGGTTTAAACTCTTGTATCAATGCGGCATAACCTAATTGCTTGGCATGATCAGATAAAACCTTCTTCAAGGCTAAATGTCGATTGGTAATATGAAACGCCAAAATGCCATTCTCGGTTAATTTACTCAGATAAAGCTGTATCGCTTCTTGAGTTAATAAATGCGTCGGTACTGAATCTGAACTAAAGGCATCAATCACTAATAAGTTAAACTTCTCATCTGGTTCGTCCTGTAACGATAAACGCGCATCTCCGATAACCATTGCGGCTTTTGGTGTACATCGCTGTAAATAACTAAAATAATGTGTATTTTTTGCAATATCGACAATGACCGGATCAATTTCATAGAATGTCCATGCTTGTTGGGGCTTAGCATAACAAGCTAAGGCTCCTGCCCCTAGCCCTACAACAGCTACTTGCCAGTTTTGATTGGTACTATCAAATTCTTTAAATAGCTGGCCCATCGGCCCAGGGCGACTGTAATAAGTTAATGGTTCTTGTTCATGTGCGCCTAATCGCTGCGCGCCGTGTTTAGTTGTGCCGTGAAATAATTCTTTGTATTTTTCGGGTCTGCCCTGCTCATTTAATAAGACACTATCACGCACCGATACCACACCAAAAAAGGTGCGTTCTTGATAAATAGTATTGGACATGATGGCACGCAAGCCAACAATAAAGAAAATTATCGTCCCTGTGAATAAGGCTAAGCTTAAAGCTTGCTTACGGAAGGTATAAGTTAAACCAGCCAATAATATCAGTGCTGTGCCGATATTATCCATATACCCACCTAGATCAGAAACACCTAAATAAATAGCCCAACCTAAAACAAAAACTAGCAATGGAAATATAGCTTGTTTAGCCCACACTTGCCATTGCTGATTCTGCCAAATTTTATCGGCAGGACGTAATAATAAGGCGGCGACAATCATTATCGGATATTCATAAATACCATTAAAGATAAATGGCGCAACGAAGGTATTGAACATCCCCCCTAGCATGCCCGCAAAGGACATAATTAAATAGTATAAAGTGAGGTATCTTGTGTGTGGGCGGTATTTAGCCAGTTCGCCATGACAGACCATGACGGCTAGAAAAAATACACTTAAATGTAAGGCTAAATCAACCCAAAATGGCAATACAGCAGGATTTATAAAGGAATAGGCAATAAAAGGTAATAAAACAACCGGCTGCAGCCATACTGATACGCGATGAATACCTTTCTCCCAACGCGAGAAGA
>CBDVDU010000084.1:0-9506 GCA_965372825.1 uncultured Gammaproteobacteria bacterium
AAACTTGAGGGAGTATGGGAGAGCTGAGAAGTCAGTTTCTCCCATATTTTAGTGCAGATTTAAGATTCGATAAACTCAATACCAAAGCCTTTTCCAGTCTCTACTCGTATTATTTTAATAGGCCGAGCTATTGGATCTTGTATGCCGTTAACGATGACTTCTAATATATCGCCTAACTGTACTTCTGGGTGATCTGTGCAATAGATAAACAATCCTCCATTAGACATATCAATGGTATGGGTTATGATTGTTTGGCCTGAGTTAAAAGTAAGGTTAACACTAGCTCGATGTAATAATCGTGGATGTTGACGAAGCTCTTTCATGAGGAGTCTAGATTTTAAGGGTATGAAATGACATTAAGTGGGCGCTATTCTAGCAAACTTTAAGCGGCATCCCAATTGCCTAAGTCAGAATTCATACCTTCACCATCTTTTTTACCATCTGCACCATAAGTGAATATATCCACAGCACCACGTTCGCCAGGACTAAGGTAAAGATAGACATTACCCCAAGGATCTTTAGGTAAACGACCTAAGTACTTGGGTGACAATATTTCTAAGCCTTCTTCGGTAGTTGGGTAATTAAATTTATCTAGTTTGTACAGATTTAATGCTGATTCAATGGCGCGGATATCTTGTTTGGCTTTGGTTAAACGTGCTGTATCTGGGCGATCCATTACCTGTGGAACAACAACAGCCGCTAGAATGCCGAGTATGACCACTACGACCATAATTTCAATTAAGGTAAAGCCTTGAGTGAGTTTTTTTCTCATAAAATAATTAGCCTGCAAGTTGGTTAAGATTAAAAATAGGTAACATAATTGCTAAAACAATAGTCAAGACAATACCGCCCATGCTTAGTAGCAATAAAGGTTCTAAAAGGGTCAAAAAACTAGAAATCCAGCCTTCTAATTCACGTTCTTGTGTTTCTGCCGCTTTTTCCAGCATTGCATCAAGCTGGCCACTGGATTCGCCACTCGCAATTAGATGAATAGTCAATGGTGGAAAGCCTATGCCTCGCTTTAAGGCATGAGACAAACTACTGCCTTCGCGGATTTGTTGAATGGCTTGGTCTATCGTATCGCTCATAGGGACATTTGTCACTACCTTGGAAGCTATGCTAAGCGCACTTAGCATAGGGACACCACTGACTAATAAGGTGCTTAATGTACGACATAAGCGAGCACTATTTAGGGTGCGAATTAAAGGTGAAATGAGAGGTATTTTAAGCAAAAATAAATGCCACTGTCGTTTAATTTTTGGTTTTTGTAATAATAAGTACAGTGATACTGATGCCGCAGCAATGGCAAGTGCGATAAGCAATCCATGATTTTGTAATAGCTCACTTAAGGCAATTAAGTTTTGCGTTAAGGGGGGCAGGTCTTGATCCATACTATCAAAAACATGAATAATTTGTGGTACGACATAAGTCAGTAAGCCAACAACTACGAAGATGGCGATAACAGAAAGAATAATCGGGTAGAGTAGTGCGCCTAGAATTTTTTGTTTTAATTGTTGGCTGCGCTCGACATGATCAGCAAGACGTTCAAAGACGATAGCAAGATCGCCGGATTGTTCGCCTGCAGCAACAGTAGCAATGAAATCTTTACGAAATATGCGCGGAAAAGCTTCCATTGCCGAGGCGAGCGGTTTTCCGGTTAAGACTTCGGAGCGAACCGCCATCAAGACCATAGTTATTTTTGGGCTTTCGCTTTGTTGGGCAACAGCCTGTAGGGACTCTTCTAAGGGTAGTGCTGCACGGACTAAAGTAGCAAGTTGGCGTGTTAATAGTGATAATTCAGAGGCTCTTAGAGTGGGAGCAAATAAACTTTTCTGTTTTTTATTGCTTGATGCTTTAACTGCATTAACTGCACTAATCTCTATAGGCTTGAGGTCTTGGTTGCGCAGTTGTTGTCGTGCCTGACGAGGGGTATCGCTTTCGAGGATACCTTTCTTTTTTCGGCCATTTTTATCTAGGGCAACATAACTGTAAGCAGGCATTAATCTTCCTTGGTGACCCGTAGTACTTCATCAAGGCTGGTTAGGCCTTTTTTAACTTGCTCAAGCCCATTATGCCGGATTGATTGGGTTTGCTGGCGCGCAATTTTGTCTAATGCTGTTGCACTGGCTCGGCTGTGAATAGCATCACGCATAGAGCCATCAATTTGAATGATTTCATAAATGCCCATACGTCCTTGGTAGCCTAAATGATGACAACTAGGGCAGCCAACAGGTTTATATAAGGTTAAAGGTAATTCGCTCGAATTAACGCCCATTAAGTCGGTTGTTGTGGTGTCGGCTTGATAGGGTTCGCGACAGTCAGGGCAAAGTGTACGCACTAAGCGTTGAGCAATAACACCTAATAAGCTAGAGGAAAGCAAGAAAGGTTCAATACCCATATCCATAAGTCGAGAAATAGCTCCTACAGCGGTATTCGTATGCAAGGTTGAAAGCACTAAGTGACCAGTTAAACTAGCCTGTACTGCAATATGAGCTGTTTCGGAGTCGCGAATTTCACCGACCATAACGATATCGGGATCTTGGCGTAAAATTGCTCGTAAGCCACGCGAGAAGTCCATGTCGATTTTTACATTCACAGCCGTCTGACTAATGCCGTCAAGATGATATTCAATCGGATCTTCAATGGTCATAATGCTTCGTTCTGTCTGGTTTAACTCGGTAAGACCCGCGTATAAAGTGGTCGTTTTACCAGAACCTGTCGGGCCAGTAACAAGAATAATGCCGTGTGGGTATTTTAATAAGGCGCTTAAACGTTGTTGATCTTTCTCAAGCATGCCCATTTTGGATAAGTCCATGCGTCCTGCCTGCTTGTCTAATAGACGCATAACTACTCGTTCGCCATGGCCACTAGGTAAAGTTGAAATTCTTAAATCAATGGCATGACCGGCAACTTTTAAGGAAATTCGCCCATCTTGAGGCAGGCGTTTTTCAGCAATATCTAATTTGGCCATGACTTTAATACGCGAGACCATCAGTGAGGCGAGTGCTTTTTGTAAAATTAAGACTTCACGCAAAATACCATCGACACGAAAACGTACGCGCAAACGTTCTTCAAACGGTTCAATATGAATGTCAGAAGCCTGCTCTTTGATTGATTCAGTTAAAATAGCATTAATTAAACGAATGATTGGCGCATCATCCGTGCTATCCATTAAGTCTTCAGCTTCTGGAACTAACTCTGAAAGATCTCCTAATTGCTCGTCATCAAACTCTTCCATTTCCTGCATGGTATTGGATGACCCGCTATGATAAATCCGCTGTAGCTCGATGTTAAACTGATTTTCAGGTACTTTTAGTAATTGCACAGGGGCGTTAAATGCTCGCCGCGCTTCTTGTATCGCGCTTATTTGTGTGGCGTCATGTATCCATAGCTGGGTAATTTGATCCGCTTGATGCAATAAAACACCGTGATTTTTAGAAAAACTATAAGGAAGAATCATTGCTATGTACTATTGCCCAATAGCTAAAGGTAAAGTAATCGAGTCTTCTGTTACAGGCTCAAAATCAGGCATTTGATATCGCTCCGGATCAGGTTGAACTAATAAACTTTTTTGGTTAAATTTATCTTGTTCTATTCTCATTTCATCAAAAGCTCGGCTTGTTGCTGTATCGCTAGCATATTGTGTTCCGATGATTGTTGGTTTAAGAAATACCATTAGTGTGCGTTTTGTGACGTTGGTTTCATGAACCTTAAATAACCAACCTAAGTAAGGTATATCCATTAACCAAGGTATTCCAGAGGCGGAGTCGGTAGTGACATCATCCATGAGTCCCCCAAGAACTAATATTTTTCCATCATTGATTAAGACATTACTTGTAATTGAGCGTTTCGTAGTAATTAAATCAACCGCTTCAGTGTCTGGTGATACGGTAGAAATTTCTTGAAAAACTTCGAGACCTATACGCCCGCCGGCATTAATTTGTGGTTTAACTCGTAAAGTTAAACCAACATCTTCACGTTGTACTGTTTGAAAAGGATTGGTTGCTCCCTCATTGCTACTTTGCGTGAAAGAACCCGTCACAAAAGGAACATTTTTACCAACGATGATTTCAGCTTCTTTGTTATCTACTGTTAATATTCTCGGTGCAGATAAGATATTAAAGTCAGAATCTCCTTGTATTGCGTTAATTAATACGCCAAAGCTATCATTAGCTATTAATCCAGTAAATCCACCAGTTGCTGCCGCTGCCGCTGCTTTACCTGCTTCACCATTCGCTAATTCACTAAGTGTGCCAAGTAATGTGCCATTGTTTGTGCTTCCCATGAAACCTTTAGTGTTGCCTGACTGCCCTGCAACTCCCCATTCAACACCTATTCTATTAGATGCATCTAAGGAAACCTCAGCAATAATGGCCTCAATTAAAACTTGTAAACGTGGAATATCTAACTGTTTAATGACGTCCGATAAGGAACGAAATTCTTCAAGCTCTGAAGAAATAATAATCGAGTTAGTCGCTTCATCAGCAATAATACTTGACGGTTCTGTAATTTCCATTGTTCTTTTTATGCTTTTTGCTTGAGCATTAATAATTTGATCTAAAATTGGCGCTAACTCAATGGCAGACGCATGTTTTAGGTAGACAACATGGTGTGAAGAGTTGGTATGTGTAGGTGAATCGAGTTTGCGAATGATCTTTTTTAGGCGGGCGCGATCCATCATTTCGCCACTAATTAAAATACTGTTAGTGCGCTTGTCGACACTTAAATGAATTTTTGTTTGCCCCGCCTTTGATTTTGGCAACATGCTTTTTAGGGTATTTAAAATTTGGCTAGCATCAGCTTTAGCGAGAGGAATAATATCAATTTCATCGTTAGATGCCTTATCCATGCTATCAATAACGTTCATCAAGCGAGCAATGTTTTGTTCACTATCGGATAAGATGATTAAATTAGTTGATGCATAGGCTGCTATATAGCCCTCTTTCGGCATTAGGGGGCGTAATACAGGAATTAACTTAACGGCAGAGATATTCTTGATTTTTATAACTTGAGTAACTTGTTTAGCGCCTGGGTGTACGGGGCCTTTTTTATTGACTGGTGAGGGTCTTTGTTTTGCTTCCATTAATGGCACGATATGTATGACATCACCTTGCTCTACAGCAATATAGCCATGAGTACGTAAGGCACTTAAAAAAATATTATAAAGATCATCGGCATTTATCGGAGTACCTGAATAAATTGTCAGCTTACCTTTAACTCTAGGGTCAATTAAGAAGTTTTTGCCGGTTTCTTTACTGATAGTGGCAATAACTGAACGTATGTCAGCATCGACAAAATTAAGGGTAATGTTTTCTTCGGTTTTATTGACGGTATTGTCTGCAGAAAAACTTACTGAAGTAAAAGATAAGAGAAGTAAAAAACTTAAGTACCGAGCAAATTTACACATAAAAACCAAGAAATAGGGGGGAGTTAAAAGCCAAAGCTCCCTTTAGCTGTTTGTATGCTAAGGGGAGCTTGTTATCTTACAACATTAATTAAATGAAGTACCGTTTGTTGCTGGTAAAGTAGGCATAGTTTGCTTAGGGAACGTACCTGTTAAAGCCTTTAGGAAAGCAACAATATCAGCTGTCTCTTCAGCTGACAGTTTCTTATCTAACTGAACTCTAGCCATAACTTTAACCGCTTTCTCTAGCGTTTTAACTGAACCGTTATGAAAATAAGGTGCTGTTAAAGCAATATTACGTAGCGTAGGGACTTTAAAGAAATGTTCATCGCCACTTTTGGCAGTTACTTCAAAAAGGCCTTTGTCATTAGCAAACTGATATTTCTTTTCTAAAAAAGCATTGTTAACAACTGGGAATTTTTGGAAAGAACCACCGCCATTAAAGGCTGGGCCGCTATGACATGTTGTACAGCCTAATTTTGCAACTGTTTTTAAGCCACGTATTTGCTGTGCAGTTAAAGCTTTTTTATCACCTTTGGCATATTTGTCATAAGCACTGTTAGGGGTAATTAAAGTTCTTTCGTAAGCTGCAATCGCTTTAGTCGCGTTATCTTTTGATATTGAGTTTTCGCCAAAGGCTTTATCGAAATATGCTTGGTAACCTTCAATTGATTTTAAGCGTACAACGACGTCATCCCAGCTTTTCATGCCCATTTCGATAGGGTTAGTTACAGGACCAGCCGCTTGTTCTTCAAGGCTAGCCGCACGGCCATCCCAGAATTGTACTTTATTGAAAGCAGAATTCCAGACAGTAGGCGCACTACGACCGCCTGTTTGTCCATGAACACCCATAGAATTAGGGCGGTTATCTTCGCCACCCAACATAGTGTTATGACAAGAAGCACAAGAAACCGTCCCCGTTGATGATAATCTTGGGTCATGAAATAAAATACGGCCTAATTCAACTTTTTCAGCAGTAGTCGGGTTGTTTGCAGGAGCAGGAGCAGTTGTTGGTAGGGCTTCCCATGCTGAGGCGACAGAGATTGATCCTACAAGTGTAATTGCAGAAACAATCGAACGAATTTTTGACATACCTTTCTCCAGATTATTATAATTTTTAAGGCTTTAATTAAGACGTTAAATAGTATCACATTTGAATTGTATTTGATGCCTCTAATCAGGTAAAAATAAAAGACAGGATTGATATGATTTTTGTTTTAGTTGATTCGTGATATTGCTGCTATGAAACTTGCAGGATAGTCTCTCTTTATATTTCAAGTGTTTTATGTAATGATTGCTGTATTGTTTTGTTTTAGTAAGATATTTGGGGTTTTTAATGGCTGCAGTGATAGAAGAAAAGGCGGTACGAGGTTTACGTGAAATTGCTTTGTTAGGGTTTGTCGTGATCGCTCTTTTTTATTTTATTTCTTTAGTTTCATTTAGTCATGAAGATGCAGGCTGGTCGCATAGTGGATCTCATAACGGTATTGCGAATGCGGGAGGCATCGTTGGCGCTTGGTTGTCTGATGTTTCCTTTAGTTTTTTTGGTGTTATTGCGTTTAGCTTTCCGTTGGTTATTCTTTGGCAAGGCTATTTATTTTTTACTAAAAAAACTATCCATGCTACAGGCTGGTTTAATTATGTCCGGTGGTTTGGTCTTGTACTCGCCATTATTTCTGCGACTACCGTTTGTTATTTGCATTTATTACGCTGTCGAATTGAGTTACCTAGAAATAGTGGCGGTATAGTCGGTCAAGAATTGGGTGATAGTTTGGTGGTCACCTTTGGTAATTCAGGGGCAACTTTATTCCTATTAGCCGTTTTTTTCTCTGGAATAACTCTGTACACCAATATCTCATGGTTCCGTGTTATGGAAGTTGTGGGTAAATATACTTTATTCTTAAGCTGTTTAGCTTACCAAAAGACATTGAAAGCTTGGGAACAAATAACAACACGAGAAAGCAGTTCAATCTCTACTCGCCCAAGCCCAATTAAATCTGCACCGAGCATGCCTAAAATAGGGATTAAGGACTCTATTACTGATGATAAACGCACGGTTAAGGTCGCCCCCAGTCATGTTAAAAAAACGCCAAGCATTAATGTACTAGAAAGTGTGGAAGCTAGTTTTTCTGAGCCGGTTGTGCTTAAGACGAAAAGTCAAGTAGACCTATTTAAGGATGAAGTCGAAGCGGGTGCATTACCAAGTCCCGAGTTGCTGGATATTATCGTTAACACGGTGAACGGGTACACCGCTGATGAGTTGGAAGATATGTCGCGCTTAGTGGAGCAAGCTTTGCTCGATTTTAATGTTGTTGTTGAAGTAACCGCAGTATTGCCAGGGCCGGTTATTACGCGTTTTGAAATGCAACCTGCAGCAGGTATTAAAGTCAGTCGCATTACCGGTTTAGCAAAAGATTTGGCGCGTGCTTTATCGGTGACTAGTGTACGTATCGTAGAAGTCATTACGGGTAAGTCAGTGATTGGTTTAGAAATTCCCAACCAAGAGCGCGAAATGGTTTCGTTTCGAGAGGGAATAGAGTCAGCTAAATTTGCTAAAGCTAAGTCGCCTTTAACAATGCTTTTAGGTAAGGATATTTCTGGTTCACCGGTAACTGCTGATTTAGCTAAAATGCCGCATTTATTAGTCGCAGGCACAACAGGTTCGGGTAAGTCAGTTGCGATTAATACTATGATTCTCAGTATGCTATATAAAGCGACACCTGATGAAGTAAGAATGATTATGATTGACCCTAAAATGCTGGAATTATCCGTTTATGAAGGAATTCCGCATTTATTAACACCTGTTGTAACGGATATGAAAGATGCTGCTAATGCGTTGCGCTGGGCAGTTGCTGAGATGGAGCGGCGCTATAAACTGATGTCTAAAGTCGGCGTTAGAAATTTAGCCGGATTTAATCACGCAGTACGCGAAGCAGAAGAACGTGGCGAGCCGATTAAAGATCCTATGTATTCTTATGAAATAGAATTAGCAGAAGGGGCAAGTATACCGACGCTGAGCACCTTGCCGCATATTGTTATCGTGATTGATGAATTAGCTGACATGATGATGATTGTTGGTAAGAAAGTAGAAGAATTGATTGCGCGTTTAGCCCAAAAAGCGCGGGCTGCGGGTATTCATTTGATTTTAGCGACACAGAGGCCGTCAGTGGATGTTTTAACTGGCTTAATCAAGGCTAACGTGCCTTCTCGACTTTCATTTCAAGTATCATCGCGTATCGATTCACGTACAGTACTGGATCAAGGTGGCGCTGAATTCTTACTCGGTAATGGTGATATGTTATTTATGCCGGCAGGAACAAATATTCCTGTACGAGCGCACGGTGCTTTTGTGGATGACCATGAGGTGCATCACGTCGTTGAATTTTTGAAGAAAACTGCACCCGCTAATTATTTAGAAGAAATTACCCAAGAATATTCAGATGCGGGTGATGGTTCTTTTGTCACAGGGCAAGATGCAATTGATTCAGAAATGGATGAACTTTATGATCAAGCAGTGGCTTTTGTCACGGAGTCGCGTAAAGCTTCGATTTCTAGTGTACAAAGAAAATTTAAAGTAGGCTACAATCGTGCTGCTTCGATGATTGAAGCAATGGAAATGGCGGGAGTTGTATCGCCCGCCGAAGGGAGTGGTACTCGCCAAGTACTTGCGCCACCACCGATTAGAGAAGATTAAAATGAATTATGCATTGATTGGTTCGGTGATTTTGTTTGTCGCTACGTTTTTTAGTTGGCTACTTATAAAATTTAATTATGCTGATAAATCTAGACAAGTGAAGTGGGCTTTGTTTGTCTTATTTTTTTGGTTATTAAATTTCCTACAATTGATTGTTTTAGCTTTTTATTATCAGCTAAATTATTAGGTTGCATTTGTGATGCTAGTGAGCTTAAACTTTAGCAGTTAAAGGTTGTAGCTAAAACTACTTTCTATATGACAATAAAAAGCCCGCTGTTTAAGCGGGCTTTGATGGATTTATAAACTTTTTTAAATTTATGGTGGGCTAAAATGGCACATCATCATAATTATCGTTTTGTGCGTAGCTAGTCTGTGCTTGTTGTGGCGCTTGTTGTTGAGGTGCGGCAG
>CBDVDU010000085.1:0-9293 GCA_965372825.1 uncultured Gammaproteobacteria bacterium
CTAAAGCACTGCGCCCCGATAAGCTCATTCTTTATAGCCAAATTATAATGATTGGCTATGAGTATTTTTATGAGATTCCTTATAGAAGTGAAAAAATGCAAGAAGTAGATGTAGTAATTATTGGTGCTGGCGCATCAGGTTTAATGTGTGCGATAGAAGCGGGCAAGCGCAAGCGCAGGGTTCTAGTTTTGGAACACGCCAATAAAGCCGGTAAAAAAATCCTCATGTCAGGTGGCGGGCGCTGTAATTTCACTAATTACACGGTTGAGGCGGAAAACTTCCTGTCTGAAAATGTGCATTTTTGTAAATCCGCTTTAAGCCGATTTACCCAGTGGGATTTTTTAGAAATGATTCACGCGCATAATATTCCTTATCATGAGCGTGAGCATGGTCAGTTGTTTTGCAACGAAAGTGCGCGCGATATTTTAAATATGCTACTTGCCGAATGCGATAAGGTCGGTGTCGAGGTACGCTTAAATTCCGAGATTAAGTCAATTACACAGCCAGCGAATGCGGGCTACATCCTCACGATAGGGAAAGAAAAAGTTAATTGTCAGTCTTTAATCGTCGCTACGGGGGGCTTATCTATTCCTAAAATGGGCGCTACACCTTTTGGTTATAAGATTGCCGAACAATTTGGTGTTAATGTGCAGGCTACTCGAGCTGGCTTAGTGCCATTCACTTTGCAATTAGCAGAAAAAGAAAAGTTCGCGGCTTTGTCTGGTTTGGCATTGCCTTGTACGATAAGTAATGCGAGGCAAAGTTTTACTGAAAACCTATTATTTACGCATCGCGGCTTAAGTGGTCCAGTCGTTTTGCAAATGTCATCATATTGGCATGAAGGTGAGGTCATCAATATTGATTTATTGCCTGCTGTGGATTTACAGCAAGCTTTATTAACCGCACAAAAAGACAAAACAAAAGTTAAATTAAAAAATTATTTGCCGCAATTTTTTGCCAAACGTCTAATTCCGTTATTTATAGCTGATGATTTATTAGAGTGTTCTTTGCTCGATTTATCGCATAAGAAAATTCAATTTATCGCTGAGCAATTTCATCATTGGCAAGTTAAACCGAATGGTACGGAAGGTTATCGTACTGCCGAAGTGACCTTGGGTGGCGTGGATTGCAATAGCGTCTCATCTAAAACTTTAGAGGCTAAGCAAGTACAAGGGCTGTATTTTGTCGGAGAGGTATTGGATGTCTCTGGTTGGTTGGGGGGCTATAATTTTCAATGGGCCTGGGCCTCAGGTTGGTGTGCCGGGCAGTACGTATAATTGTTTTTATATATTTCGTAATGAAGTGTTTGACGAATAAAAACTAGGCGATTTATAGCTTTGTGTAACTTCTCATTATTAAAGGGTACAGGCTGCTTTTTCAACTCGTTATTCCTGCATGCTGTTAGCAGGAGTCTGCGTTTAACATGGATCCCCGATAAAGCTTGTGCCCACGCTTGACTGGGTAGACTTCGGGGGTGACGATATTTTTATATGTATTTGTCCGTGAATAATGAGCAGTTATGGCTTTGCTATGTAAGTATATGTTTACAAACATATAAAGCAACGAGTATAATTAAAAAAATCTAACTGAAAAGCATTGCGTCAGCAGTGCTTTTTTATTTTATAAATCTGAGATAAAGATAGTATGCCTGTAATTACCCTGCCTGATGGATCTAAGCGTGAGTTTGATAATGCCGTAACTGTAATGGAAGTTGCGCAGTCTATTGGCTCTGGTTTAGCAAAAGCAACCTTGGCTGGGCGGGTAAATAATGAATTGGTTGATGCCAGCACACTGATTGAAAGTGATGCTGCACTGCAGATTGTCACGGCAAAAGATGATGACGGCCTTGAAGTTATCCGTCACTCGGCAGCGCATTTATTAGCTCAGGCAGTTAAAAGAGTATTTCCTGACGCGCAGGTAACGATAGGGCCAGTGATTGATAATGGCTTTTATTATGACTTTTCCTATGAACGTGCGTTTACGCCGGTCGATATTAAAAAAATAGAAAAGGAAATGTCGCGTTTAGTTGCGGCTAATTTAAAAATTACACGGTCTGTTGTGTCGCGTGATGAAGCGATGAAGTTTTTTCGTGATTTAGGCGAAGAATATAAAGCTGAAATCATTGAATCAATCCCAGCGGATCAAGAGCTATCTTTGTACACGCAAGGCGATTTTACCGATCTTTGTCGCGGCCCGCACGTACCCAGTACTAGCAAAATAAAAGCCTTTAAATTAATGAAAATTGCTGGCGCTTATTGGCGCGGTAATTCAGATAATGAAATGTTGCAGCGTATTTACGGTACAGCATGGAACGATAAAAAAGATTTAGCAGATTATTTATATCGCTTAGAAGAAGCTGAAAAGCGCGATCACAGAAAAATTGGTAAAGCGCTTAACTTATTTCATACCCAAGAAGAAGCGCCAGGTATGGTGTTTTGGCATGAAAAAGGTTGGACGGTTTATCAGCAAGTCGAACAATATATTCGCAATAAATTACGCTCGCATGGCTATGGTGAAGTAAGAACGCCGCAAGTTGTGGATCGTAGTTTATGGGAAAAATCAGGTCACTGGGATAAGTTCGGTGATATGATTTTTACCACGCAGTCAGATAATCGTGATTATGCGATTAAGCCGATGAACTGCCCGTGTCATGTGCAGATTTATAATCAAGGTTTAAAAAGTTATAAAGATTTACCTTTGCGTCTAGCTGAGTTTGGTTCATGTCACCGTAATGAGCCATCAGGTACTTTGCATGGCTTGATGCGGGTAAGAAATTTTGTCCAAGATGATGCGCATATCTTTTGTACAGAAGAGAGTATTCAGGCAGAAGTTTCCGATTTTATTGATTTATTATTTGAAGTTTATAAAGACTTTGGTTTTGATGAAGTTATTATTAAATTATCTACACGCCCAGAAAAGCGTGTTGGTTCTGATGAAGACTGGGATAAAGCAGAAAAATCTTTAGAGTTAGCGTTAGATAATAAAGAACTTGCTTGGGACTTACAGCCTGGTGAAGGTGCCTTTTATGGTCCTAAAATTGAATTCTCATTAAAAGATTGTTTAGAGCGCGTTTGGCAGTGTGGTACGATTCAAGTCGATTTCTCCATGCCAGGGCGATTAGATGCTAGTTATATTGCCGAGGATGGCTCTAAACAAGTGCCTGTTATGCTACATCGTGCAATATTGGGGTCTTTAGAACGCTTCATAGGTATTCTTATTGAGCAGCATGCAGGGAATTTACCGCTTTGGTTGGCACCAGACCAGTTAGTTGTGCTTAATATTGCGAGTCGGCATGACGAATATGCACAGCAAGTTGTTGCTGAATTGCAAAAACAAGGCTTTAGAACAAAAATTGACTTGAGAAATGAGAAGATAGGCTTTAAAATTCGCGAACACTCTATGCAACGAGTGCCTTATCTTTTGATTATCGGTGATAAAGAGTTAGATGAGCAAACGCTAACAGTGCGTACGCAGAAAGGCGAAGATTTAGGTAGCTTTTCACTCAATGAATTTACACAGAGATTAAATAACGAAATTGAACAAAAAAAATAAAATAGCAACTGGAGGATCAGAGTATCGCTTCTAAAAAAGATGCAACACGACTAAATGACGCAATTACGGCAAGACGTGTCAGGCTAACAGGTTTGCCAGAAGGGCAGGGTGGCATTATGTCACTTATGGACGCAAAGCGTTTAGCGGCTGAAGCAAATATGGATTTGGTAGAAGTTTCACCAAATGCTGATCCTCCGGTTTGTAAAATCATGGACTACGGTAAGTTTATATTCGAACAGAATAAGAAACTACAAGTAGCCAAGAAAAAACAAAAGCAAATTCAGGTTAAGGAAATTAAGTTTCGACCAGGTACTGATATTGGTGATTACAATGTCAAATTGCGTAACTTAACAAAATTTCTTGAAGAAGGTAATAAAACCAAAATCACAGTGCGTTTTCGCGGTCGCGAAATGGCGCATAGAGAAATTGGTATGGATTTACTGAAGCGAGTAGAGAAAGACCTAGAAGAATTGGCTGCAGTTGAGCAATTTCCTAAAATGGAAGGCCGCCAAATGGTCATGGTTTTAGGGCCTAGAAAGAAAAAATAACAACTATTTTTAGTTGATATTCTTATCGGACTTGTTCGGTAAGTTTCGCTACTGTAGGAATAGTAGCTTACTAATTCAGCCGGGCCCGTGCATTTTGCCTTGCTGAGTTCTTATATCAGGGACGTGATATTTTTAATACTATTGGAGAAAATAAATGCCAAAGATTAAAACCCATCGTGGTGCCGCAAAGCGTTTTACGCGTACAGCATCGGGTGCTTTTAAATGTGGTCAGTCTCACCGTCGTCATATTTTGACAAAAAAATCGACTAAGAGAAAAAGACACTTGCGTAAAGCAGCTACTCTTCATCAATCAGACGTGCGTATGACAGCACGGTTGTTACCTTACAGTTAATTTAGGAGAAGAGAATGGCCAGAGTTAAAAGAGGCGTAACAGCCCGCGCAAGACATAAGAAAATTTTAAAGCAAGCAAAAGGATATTACGGAGCGCGTAGCCGTGTTTATCGTGTTGCTAAGCAAGCGGTTATCAAAGCAGGACAATATGCTTATCGTGACCGTAAAGTTAAAAAACGTACTTTCCGTGCTTTATGGATTGTTCGTATCAATGCGGCAGCGCGTATGTGCGATATTTCTTATAGCCGATTAATTAACGGCTTAACAAAAGCAAACGTTGCGATTGATCGTAAAGTATTAGCTGATATCGCAGTACGCGATATGGAAGCTTTTGCTGCGATTGCAGAAATTGCGAAAGCAAATAAAAGCCCACTTTAAAGAATGAAAGCATAGTTAAACTATGCTGATTTTTATAGAGAAAGGTTTGAAAAAAAGGGCTGAAAAGCCCTTTTTTTTGTTACACCTTTCTATCTCTTCCATCTCAATATAAGCGAAAGAGCCGTGTCAGCCACCCTCGAAGAAATTCTTGCGCAAGCATTACAAGAGCTTGCAGCAGCCAACGATTTATCCGAATTAGATCAGATCCGTGTGCAATATCTGGGTAAAAAAGGTGCATTCACCTTACAGATGAAAGAGCTCGGAAAACTTGACCCAGATCAGCGACGAACTGCAGGGCAAGCGATTAATAGTGTTAAAGCCGATTTTCAAAATACCTTAGAAGCCCGCAGAAATGCACTGCAACAAGCAGAACTTGATGCGCGTTTAGCGAGTGAAACCATTGATGTGACTTTGCCAGGAAGAGGGCAATCAGTTGCAGGGTTACACCCAGTTACGCTAACTTTAAGACGTATTTCAAAAATCTTCTCTAGTGTCGGCTTTAAAGTTGAAGAAGGCCCTGAAATTGAAGATGACTATCACAATTTCGAAGCCTTAAATATTCCTTCGCATCACCCTGCTCGTGCTATGCATGATACCTTTTATTTTGATGCGCATACCTTATTAAGAACCCATACTTCGCCAGTACAAGTGCGTGCTATGGAAACCTATCAGCCGCCATTAAAAGTGATTGCACCTGGGCGTGTTTATCGCTGCGATTCTGATATTACGCATACCCCTATGTTTCATCAAGTAGAAGGATTTTTAGTTGATGAGAATGTTAGCTTTGCTGATTTAAAAGGCGTCGTTTACGAGTTTTTAAGCGCCTTTTTTGAGAAAGAGATACAAGTCCGCTTTAGACCGTCTTACTTTCCTTTCACCGAACCTTCTGCAGAAGTCGATATTGAATGTGTCATGTGTGATGGCAAAGGCTGTCGCGTTTGTAGTCATACAGGCTGGCTAGAAGTAATGGGCTGCGGCATGATTCATCCTGAAGTTTTTAAAGCGGTGAATATCGATACGGAAGCGTATACCGGATTTGCTTTTGGTATGGGCGTAGAACGACTCGCTATGTTGCGTTATGGCATCAATGATTTACGGTTGTTTTTTGAAAACGATCTTAAATTTCTTGAGCAATTTAATTAAGGAAGGCAGTAATTATGCAATTTAGTGAAGCGTGGTTAAGAGAATTAGTGAATCCTGCCCTTGATACGGCAGCATTAGTAGAACAAATAACAATGGCAGGCCTAGAAGTTGATGCAGTAACACCTGCAGCAGCAGAATTTAGCGGCGTAGTTGTTGGGCAAGTAGTATCAATCACAGCTCATCCCGATGCTGATAAATTAAGAGTTTGTCAGGTTGCCATCGGTGATGCTGAGCCACTACAAATCGTCTGTGGTGCAAGCAATGTACGCGAAGGGTTGAAAATCCCCGCGGCATTAATTGGTGCTGTGTTACCAGGTAATTTCAAGATTAAAAAATCAAAATTACGTGGCGAACTATCATTTGGTATGTTGTGTTCTGAAAAAGAACTAGGCATGGCAGAGGATGCTGATGGTTTAATGGAATTAGCAGACGATGCCCCCGTAGGCATGGATGTACGTGATTATTTGGAATTAAATGATCAACTGATTGAAGTTGATTTAACACCGAATAGAGCGGACTGTTTAAGCGTTGAAGGTATCGCTCGTGAAGTGGCTTTGCTTAATGAAATGCCATTTTCAGCAGCAGAATTTACGCCAAGTGCTGTTGATCATCAAGAGACTTTAAGCATAAAAGTAAGTGCCCCAGATGCATGTCCGCGTTATCTAGGACGCTTGATTAAAAATGTAAACGTAAGCGCAGCAACGCCTTTATGGATGCAAGAGCGTTTACGTCGTTCAGGATTAAGAAGTTTAGGCCCAGTAGTTGATGTCACTAACTATGTATTATTAGAGTTAGGTCAGCCTTTACATGCTTTTGATGCCGCGAAATTATCCGGTACTATTGAAGTACGTATGGCAAAAGCAGATGAACCGCTTAAGCTATTAAATGATCAAGAAATTAAAGCGAATACTGAGACCTTAGTTATCGCCGATGCAGAGAAAGCCTTAGCATTAGCGGGTATTATGGGCGGAAGCGAGTCGGCAGTTTCAGATACGACGACAGATATATTCCTAGAATGTGCCTTTTTCTCACCTAGCTTTATGATGGGAAAATCACGCCATTATGGTTTGCATACGGATTCATCGCATCGATTTGAGCGTGGTGTTGATGCTAATTTACAAGCACGAGCCATAGAGCGCGCAACGCAATTAATCGTAGAAATTGCTGGTGGCAGTGTCGGGCCAGTAACAGAAGTGGTTGCTGAGGCTCAATTACCAGAACGCGTAGCGATTACTTTGCGTCAAAAACGTATCCAGCGTATTTTAGGTGTCGATTTAGAAGCATCTGTTGTAGAAGGGATTTTGCAGCGTTTAGGTATGTCAGTGACTAAAGAAGCAGAAGGTTGGCAAGTAACAGCGCCAGGTTTTCGTTTTGATATTGCCATTGAAGCTGACTTAATTGAAGAATTAGGACGTGTATACGGTTATAACAATTTACCGCAAAGCAGCTTGTTAATGCGTTCCGCACTAAGCGAAGCACCTGAAGCCGTTTTAGAGATAGATCAGCTTAAAGATGTCTTAGTTGCACGCGATTATCAAGAAGCCATTACTTATAGCTTTGTTGCCGAAGAGCTGCAAAAATCGATTGTACCTAACGATAACTATATAAAATTACAAAATCCAATTTCAGCAGATCTTGCAGTAATGCGGACTACCTTATGGTGTGGTTTACTACAAGCTGCGGTTTACAATACCAAGCGTCAACAAGGCCGAGTGCGCTTATTTGAAGCAGGACAGCGCTTTTTAGGAACCGGTGCCGCGCAACAAGAAAAAATGTTAGCCGGTCTTGCTTTAGGCTCAGTAATCCCAGAGCAATGGGGTGAAAAAGCACGTAAAGTTGATTTTTATGATGTTAAAGCTGATGTTGAAAGCCTATGTGCATTAACAGGGCGTGAGGTCGAATTTGTTGCTGGTCAGCATACAGCATTACATCCGGGACAAAGCGCAGAAATTAAAACTTTAGAGGGTCAATCTTTAGGTTGGATAGGCATGTTACATCCAACACTAGAAAAGCAACTAGGTTTTGATGGTAATGTGTTCTTATTTGAATTATCACAAAACGTATTGCTGGATCGTAAAGTACCGGCTTTTAATAGCTTATCGAAATTTCCATCAGTACGCCGTGATTTGGCTTTATTAGTTGCCGAAGATGTTTCTTTTCAGGCAATTAAACAGTGCATTGAAAACTGCAACGAAGACCTAATCAAAGCAATTAATGTGTTTGATATTTATCGTGGACAAGGCGTAGAACAAGGCTACAAAAGTGTAGCTTTAGGATTAACCATGCAAGATAATACGCAAACACTAACAGATTCAGAAATTGATGCTATAGTAAACAAAGTGTTAGACGCTTTATCTAATAACATTAGTGCAAAATTGAGAGACTAGAATAAATGGCAGTAACAAAAGCAGATTTCGCAGAAAGACTATTTGACGAACTAGGATTAAATAAGCGCGAAGCGAAAGAAATGGTTGAACTTTTTTTTGAAGAAATTAAATTGGCTCTCGAAACAGGTGACCAGGTTAAAGTATCAGGATTCGGCAAGTTTGAATTAAGAGATAAAAGTAGTCGCCCTGGAAGAAACCCAAAGACCGGTGAGGAAATTCCTATTTCCGCACGTAGGGTGGTCACCTTTCGAACAGGCCAGAAGTTAAAAACACGAGTAGAAGCTTATGCTGGAACCGAGTAATAATAACGAACTACCTGCAATCCCTGCAAAACGCTATTTTGCCATTGGCGAAGTTAGTGAGTTATGTGGGGTAAAGCCTCATGTATTAAGGTACTGGGAGCAAGAATTTGAACAATTAGAGCCCGTTAAACGGCGCGGCAATAGACGTTATTACCAACGTAATGACGTTATGCTGATTCGTCAAATTAGAGCTTTATTATATGAGCAAGGCTATACCATTGGTGGTGCTAGAGCTCATTTACTAAGTGATGATGCCAAAGACGATTCGGCCCGCACCAAGCAAGTGATTCATCAGATGATTGGTGAGTTAGAGGATATTTTAGAAATCCTCAAATAAACATTGAAAAGTCGGCGGGTTGCTTTATACTTAGCCGGCTTGATGACTGGTTTAGCTCGGCTCAATTAGTCATTCATGTTTAAAAAGTTCAAATTTTCGGGACGTAGCGCAGTTTGGTAGCGCACCACGCTGGGGGTGTGGGGGTCGCAGGTTCAAATCCTGTCGTCCCGACCAATTGAATCAAAGGTTTACATGTAAATGTAAGCCTTTTTTTATGCCTGAAATTCGCTGTGGGTAAAATTCTGGCTAAAAACTACTTTCTCTCGTTTGTATGATTAATTTCCACTCAAAGACG
>CBDVDU010000086.1:0-9253 GCA_965372825.1 uncultured Gammaproteobacteria bacterium
GGGAGCCGTCTCTATGATCTCTAAAATAACCGACGCCGGAAGTTCAATCCCTAAAACAGTATCTTCCATACTGAGAGCAGTAATTCCTTCTAAGCCTTCAGTAATATATTCTTTTTGGCCTTCAAGGTCATCATCATTTAAGTTGTACTGGCTGTAATCTTCCATATTCATAAACACATAGCTTTCGCCATCATTGTAAGAATATTGCACTTTTACTTGAATGCAGTCTGCTTCTTTTAGAAAATCGTCCCCTTTATAGACTTCATCTAATTTTTGGCCAGTTTTTAAATTGGTATAACGCACTTTGTAGGCTGTTCCTGCTCCACGTGAAGAAGGGCTGCGGGCTTCAAGTTGTTTTATGGCATGAGGGACATCATTAATATCAATGATCATTCCGCGTTTTAAGTCTGTCGCTTTAGGCATGTTTCATTCCTGATTGTGTGAAATGCCGGCCTTGTACCGGCATCACCTGTGTTATTTATTCGGCAGTTTGTTGTTTAATGAAAGCAACAATCTCATCTAATGGAATATCGCGGTTTTCACTATCGGTGCGCGCACGATATTCGACGCTCTTGCTATCTAAGCCACGATCACCTAGGACAATGCGATGTGGAATACCGATTAGCTCCATATCTGAGAACATGAAACCTGCACGGACTTTACGGTCATCAAATAAGACATCAACCCCCGCATCTAATAAATCTTGATATAGTTGATTGGCGGCAACACGTAAACGCTCTGATTTATGCATATTCATCGGGCATAAGGCGACTGCAAATGGCGCTAGCTTGGCCGGCCAAATAATACCGTTAGCATCATGGCTTTGCTCTACTGCCGCAGCGACAATACGAGAAATTCCGATACCATAACACCCCATCGTCATGACTTCGCTTTTACCGCCTTCGTTAATCACTGTCGCATTCATTGCAGAGCTGTATTTAGTGCCTAGCTGGAAGATATGTCCGACTTCGATACCGCGAACTATATTTAATACGCCTTTGCCATCTGGACTAGGATCACCAGCAACGACTGAACGTAAATCAGCAATTTCAGCAGGGAGAGCTAAATCTCTTTCCCAGTTAACGCCGGTATAATGTTTACCTTCTTGATTCGCGCCACATACAAAATCAGACAAAACCGTAACGCTACGATCAGCAATAGTACGAATGCTTAGATCAATAGGGCCTATCGAGCCAGGCTTACATTGACAAGCGGTGGTAACGTCTTCATCACTAGCAAATTCTAATGGCGCTAGAATGCCGTCAATTTTTTCTACTTTGATGTCATTAAGTTCGTGATCGCCTCTTAATAACAAGGCAACTAAACTACCTTCCTCTTCGCCTTTAACTATCAGCGTTTTAAGGCACTGCTCAGCAGAAATATTTAAGAATTGAGTCAGTTCTTCGATACTATGTCGGTTTGGAGTGTCAATCAGTGTTAAATCTTGTGTTGCTGCACCTCGTGAAGCTGTGGGCATAAGTGCTTCTGCTTTTTCAACATTGGCTGCGTAACTGCTTTCTGTAGAAACCGCAATAGCATCTTCGCCAGTATCGGCCAGTACATGAAATTCGTGTGAGACAGCACCGCCAATGGAGCCGGAATCAGCGATGACTGCACGAAAGTCTAATCCGAAACTATTAAAAATAGCATGGTAGGCAGCGTGCATCACATCATAAGTTTCTTGTAGTGATTCTTGACTTAAATGAAAGGAATAAGCATCTTTCATAATAAATTCACGCGAACGCATAATCCCAAAGCGCGGGCGAATTTCGTCACGGATTTTAGTTTGTACTTGAAAATAAGTGATCGGTAATTGCTTATAGCTTTTTAATTCATTACGCGCTAAATCAGTGACAATTTCTTCAGCAGTAGGGCCTAAACAAAATTCCCTATTATGACGGTCCTTTAAGCGGGCTAATTCTGGGCCATATTGTTCCCAGCGGCCTGTTTCTTGCCATAATTCAGCAGGTTGTAATAATGGCATTAATACTTCCAAAGCCCCCGCTTTTTCCATTTCTTTGCGCGTAATTTGTTCAACTTTACGCAGTACGCGCAAACCTAAAGGCAGCCAAGTATAAAGACCAGAGCTAAGCTTACGGATAAGTCCCGCACGAATCATGAGTTTATGACTGGTAATTTCAGCGTCGGCTGGTGTTTCTTTAACGGTATTAAGGGGGAATTGTGAGGTACGCATGTATGTTTGGGATGATGAAATAAAAGAAAACTGCTATTTTACCTAGCCTAGCCCTGTTTAGTCATGTCTTGATTGTAAATATAGCGTTTTTTTATTGGAGCTAACTACTGTTTTGTCGTATTTAGCGTGCTGAGCAGGGCTTTGTAGGTGAGAGTTTGTTCTCACCTACAAAAATAGAGGCCATTTCTAAGCGAAAACCTCTTCAAGAAAATTCTGCATACTTTTCCATGCGCGTTTAGCAGCAACTTTATTATAAAGCATGCCTAAATCAGGCGCACTGGCTTGCGGGTTGGTGAAAGCATGTACGGTATGACCATAGCTATGTAATTGCCAGTCAACTTTTAAATCGGTCATTTCTTGTGTGAAAGCATTGAACTGTTCCGCAGTTACCATAGGGTCATCATGGCCGTGTAAAGCTAATACTTTAGCAACGACAGGTTTTTCAGTGCCGTGATCAGGTGTATTTAATAAGCCATGAAAACTAACCACACCTTGTACCGTTGCCCCCATACGCGCTAAATCTAAAACACAGAGACCACCAAAACAAAAGCCGATTGCAGCAACCTTGTTGTCATCAACCCAAGGTAACAATTTAACGGCGTATAACGCCGCATGGATACGCTGTTGTAATAGCTTACGATCATCCATGAAAGGTTGCATAAGCTGCGCATTTTCTTCTGGAGTCGTGCCTACAGTGCCTTGACCATACATATCTAATGCAAAAGCAACATAACCTAATTCAGCCAACTCTTTTGCTTTAGCATCAACGAAAGCATCTCGGCCGCTCCACGTATGGCTAATTAAAACTGCAGGGCGTCTGTCTGAAAAGCTATCGTCATATGCGAAAAAGCCCTCCAATAAAGTATCGCCGTCTAAATAATTGATTGTATTGGATACTATTGCCATTTTTTTGCCTATTGATTCCCGAAATTATAAACAACCACTCTATTTACTAAAGGTTTAAGCTGGTCGTTGAGCATTTTTTTATGTTTTTTACTTTTCATATAATTTTTAAGCGCTTTTGCATTTTCAAAAGTGACTGTCACTGCAACATCAAAAGTATCATCCACTTTTGGGCGCTTACTTGGAATAACAGCACTAACATGACGCGATAAAACGCCAGGTAATTCTTCTAATGCTCGACTTGCTTTAATAAACTGTTCACGCATTTGTAGGTTGCCAGGTTCTTTTAACCAAACCACAATAACATGACTGACACGCTGATCTGTTTTGGCATGCGCAAAGTTAGCGCTAAAAAATGAACCGATAAGTAATAAGCTAATTAATAATTTTTTCATTTATATTTCTCCTGATGTTCTTAAGGAAGTTAAAAATCCGGTTGAGGCTTCTTCGATTAAATCTAATACATTTTCAAAGCCATAAGTTCCACCATAATAAGGATCTGGAACTTCGCGAGTTTTTACGTGTGGAGCATAATCTAAAAACAACTTTAATTTATGTTGATGCTCTTCAGGGCAAGCTTCACGCATAATAGCGAGATTATCTTCATCCATGGCAAGTACATGATCATAATCTTCAAAATCCCCCATGATGACTTTACGAGCACGCTGTTTACTTAAATCGATCCCCCGCTCTTTGGCCACTTTTTGTGAACGTAAATCTGGCGCTTCGTTAGTATGGTAAGCGTGCGTCCCCGCTGAATCTATAGAAAATCTATCATGAAGTTTTTCATCTGACAGTAACTTGTTAAATGCACCTTCTGCGCTTGGCGACCGGCAAATATTGCCCATGCAAACAAATAAAACTTTGATCATCTCTTTGTCTCGTAATAATTTAGGTTAGGCTTGGTTTATGGCTATTGTATAACTTTCACCGTTATTTTTTAAGGCCTCGGTAATCGTTTGATCGCTTAGTAAGCTAATATTATAGGCAGGTTGATAGCTAGGCTCCGGATTATCTTCATAATATATGTTAGACAACAGTTTGCAGTCGCTTAGTTCAGTTAATAAGTTCTTAGAAATTGATATAGGGAGCTGTAAGTGCAGGCTAATACCTTCGGCAGAATAGGGCGGTTCAGTAGTTTTGTTAAACCGTTCAATGATCGCGTGCATGATATGCAGTGCAAGCTGATTTTTGGAGTTGAAATTAAGCTTTTTAAATTTCTGGTTAAACTGATAAAGCGAGATATTTTGATGAAAAAAAGATAATTCTGAGCCAAACAAAACGATCATCCATGCGATTTGTAACCAAACGAGGAATAAGGGTAAAGCTGCGAAACTTCCGTATATTGCGTTATAACTGCTGACGCCAATTTGTAAGGAAACATAAAGTGACTGCAGTATATAGAAAACAGTACCGGAGAAAATGCCAGCAAAAATACCAGAGCTATAGTTAACGTGGGTATTGGGCATAAATATAAACAGGAAACTAAATAATAACCATAAGATTAATATAGGTAAATAACTGAGCAGATACAATGCGAAAATGGTTCCCGGCAAGGCATATTCGTTAATTAAGGAGGTGAGTTGAGTTTGGACAAAGACACTAATACTACTCGCGGCTATTAATAGGACGGGGGCTAATAACATCAGGGAAAGGTAGTCGCTAAGTTTACGCCCTATAGATCGAGATTGTTGTACATTCCAGATATGATTAAATGACTCTTCTATATTGCTAATCACTTTAATCACTGTCCAGAATAAGAGTACAACCCCGAAACCAGCAACTAAGCCACCTTTAGTTGAATCAAGCATATTCTTTGCCATTTCAATCAACTGTAAGATCATGGTGTCCTGATCAGGAACTTGCTCAAGTAATTGTTGTTCCAACGTGTTTTCAAAGCCAAACCCTTTTGCGACCCCAAAACACATGGCAATTATAGGTACAATGGATAGCAAGGTATAAAGGGTGAGTGCTGAAGCTCTTAAGCTGCCTTGATCCTTAACAAAGTCAGTGGCTGATAAAGTGAAAATTTTCAAATAGCGTAGCACAGGTTTTTTTATACCAGACTTACTTTCTTCCTTGTGTAGTTGCCATAGACCGTTACGGAAATAATCAATGATTTTATTGCGCATATTAACTCGTTTAATATAAAGAATAAGCTGAGGTAGCTTATAATACAGAAAATGCGGAGCGTCCTTTTCAAGCTAACAATTATTGTAAATTAATCTACTTATAATGCTACCTAAAAAACTCATTCTCTTTTTACTAACGATGTTTTTTTCAATTTCCAGTTGGGCATTAGAGCCTTTTGATTGGACTTCGAGTGATATTCAGTATCTTTATGGGGGGAATTTTATTTTTGCTGAGCAGGAACGCTCTACTGTCACTATTGAACACTCTCATGGCTGGAAGTATGGAAAAAATTTCTTTTTTGTGGATATGTACAATAACAATGGCTTTGAAGTCTATGCGGAAGTGTATTCGTATCTGAGTTTAAATAAAATATCCGGTGCAGACCTGAGTCTAGGGCCAATTAAAGACTTTTCCCTGGTAGGCGGTATTAATATCAGTAATCGACCTGAAGAAAATCGTTTTCAAGCATATCTAGTGGGGATTAGTTTGGATTTAGCCAATGAGTACTTTGACTATTTACAACTTGATGTCATGGCTTATAAAGATGACGGCTATCACTCTTGGGGAGTACAGGTTACGCCAGTTTGGAGTTTTCCTTTTGAACTTGGGCCGACTAAATTCAAATTCCGTGGGTTTGTCGATATAAAGGATGGTAATACCAATGTACTTGGCAATGTCACGATGTTAGCGCAACCGCAATTATTATTAGATGTCGGTGATTTAGTGAGTTGGAAATCGGATGTTTTCTATATAGGGACTGAATATTCGTTCTGGCTAAATAAATTTGGTGTAGAAGATGCGAATGAGTCTGCGTGGCAGGGGATGATAATTGGATTTTTCTAAACGTGGAGATGTAGGTTAAGCAGAGGGCGATATGCCTATTGCTTAACCTAATAGATTGTTCTTAGTTTTCTACAGTTGATTTTTCTAGGCCAGAATACACTGGACACCATTTTGAATAGCCCGTAGCAACCAATACTAAGCCGATAAGTAATAAAGGCACAGAGGCTAGAAATAGAGAGATAAATAGTAAAGCAGAGCCAGCATAGAGGCGGGCTTGCTTTTCTTTTGTGCCAATGTTAATTTCAAATTTAAGCATACGTTTAAAATCAAAGCTCATAATTTTCACCTATTCTTTTTTATTCTAATTAGAGTGAGTCGACTAGAAAGTCGTGTCAATTCTATAAATATACAGGGCTAAAAAAAATGTGCAAGTCTCTGGTAAAAAAACAACATTAGATAAATGGTTAACTTATTTTATTAGATTACCTAAGTAGTGTATTGCATCAGGTATAATACACGGTTTTCTTTAAGCTATTCAAACGGGTTGAGTAATGGATGTAACGGCAATTATTGATTCTCTAAACGATGCGCAACGCCAAGCGGTATCGGCTCCTTCTCGATCTATGCTGGTTTTAGCTGGCGCAGGCAGTGGCAAAACTCGAGTGCTAGTGCATCGTATTGCTTGGCTTATTAAAGTAGAGCATGTTTCCCCACATAATATACTCGCAGTCACGTTTACTAATAAAGCAGCTAAAGAAATGCGTGGCCGCGTAGAGGAACTATTAAATATCTCAGCACGCTCCATGTGGATTGGTACTTTTCATGGTTTAGCGCATCGTTTATTAAGACAGCATAGTGAAGAAGCAAAGCTGCCCAGTACTTTTCAGGTAATTGATTCAGATGACCAATTGCGTTTGATTAAGCGTTTAATGAAAGCCATGAATATTGATGATACTCGCTGGCCTCCTAAGCAAATGGTCTGGTTTATTAATGCGCAAAAAGATGAAGGTATACGCGCTAGTCATATTCAAGAGACTGGTGATCTTTATCAGCAAAAACAATTAGAAATTTATCGCGCTTACGAAGACTTATGTAAGCGTTCTGGCTTAGTCGATTTTGCGGAATTATTATTACTAGCTTTTGAAACCTTACGCGACAATGCCGAGTTATTAGCTTTTTATCGCGATCGCTTTCAGCACGTGCATGTCGATGAGTTTCAAGATACCAATACCATTCAATATGCTTGGCTACGTTTGCTTACCGAGGGAAAAGATAATTTATTTGTCGTGGGTGATGATGATCAGTCTATTTATGGCTGGCGTGGCGCGAAAATTGAAAATATGTTCAACTTTCAAAAGCAATATCCTAATCATCTGCTGGTTCGCTTAGAACAAAACTATCGATCTACTGGCAATATTCTCAAAGCCTCGAATGCCTTAATTGCCTGTAATGAAGGGCGAATGGGTAAAGAGCTGCATACGGATGATGGTGATGGCGATTTAATCTCCTTGTACTCGGCTTTTAATGAGCAAGATGAAGCATATTTCGTGGTTGAGCGCATTAGGAAATGGGTAGCTGAAGGTAATTCGCGTTCTGATGCCGCAATTTTATATCGATCTAATGCGCAATCGCGTTTATTTGAAGAGAAGTTAATGGCGACAGGTACGCCATACCGCGTCTACGGAGGTTTACGCTTCTTTGATCGAATGGAAATTAAAAACGCCTTAGCCTATTTACATTTAACCGCACACAAAGGTAATGACTCCGCTTTTGAGCGCATTATTAATACGCCCACACGCGGCATAGGCACAAAAACTATTGATGAAATCCGTCAATTAGCCAGAGAACAGCAGATTACTTTGTGGCAGGCAATGATTAGCTTGTTGAAGTCAGGCCACTTTACGCCGCGCGCAGAAAATGCACTCAAAGGCTTTGTACAGATAATTAATAGCTTAGCTGAGCAGTCTGAAGGTGCAGAACTTTATCAGCAAGTAAAGAATGCGATTGAGAAAAGTAACCTTATAGAATTCTATAAAAAAGAAAAAGGCGATAAAGGCGAGGCACGCGTAGAAAACTTAGAAGAATTAGTCAATGCAGCACGCCAATTTGATTACGAAGAGAGCAATGAAGAAGACCAAACAGAGCTGGATATATTTTTAGCCCATGCCGCTTTAGAAGCGGGAGATGCGCAAGGCGATGCTTTTGAAGATTGCGTGCAATTAATGACTTTGCACAGCGCAAAAGGCTTAGAGTTTCCGTTAGTGTTTATGGTTGGCTTAGAAGAAGGCTTATTTCCTTCGCAGCAATCGGTTGATGACCATGCTCGCTTAGAAGAAGAGCGGCGCTTGTGTTATGTCGGTATGACACGAGCAATGAGGCATCTATATATGACTTATGCAGAATCTAGGCGATTGTATGGTAAAGAAAATTACCCTCGTCCTTCACGGTTTTTAAAAGAGATTCCTGTCGAGCAATTACAGGAAATTCGCTTACGTGCCAATGTCAGTAAACCGGTTACGCCGGTGAAATCATCAAAATCTACCCTAGGAACGAGTGGTCGTTATAAATTAGGGCAGCGGGTTAAGCATGAAAAATTTGGAGAAGGCGTCGTTCTGCAAGTTGACGGTGATGGCGCGCAAGAAAGAGTGCAAGTGAACTTTGCGAATGCAGGCATGAAATGGCTAATGCTTTCTTATGCTAAATTAGAGGTTTTGTAACTCGTCTTGTTTGTTGATTTTTAATGATGTCAAAATTAAGTTAATCGCCTAACTGTTGATGCAAATGGTGAGAAACCCAATGGCTAAAATCGTAGCATGCAATGGTAATGAGTTAACGCTTCAAGTCACAGTAAAGTTGACGGAAGTTTAATGAAAATGGAAAGCAGCATATTAGGCGGCAGGAGTCCCAAGTATTTCATGGGGTAGAATAGTGCTTCATAACCTAAAGTTTCGGGTTTTATTTAATGTGAATTCCTAAGAATTTAAAACTCTTATTGCTCGCCAGTATCGTTTTTTCCAGTATGGATTATCCAAACGAGAAATTATGACGCCTTTTTTGGTAGAAACATGTAAAAACGTTCTTTTTTCCAAATATATGCCTACGTGTTTTTGCCGTACCCCAGTTTTAAAAAAGACTAAATCACCCGCTTTTAAGTCAGCTTGAGAACTAACTTTCACACCACTTTGAACTTGCTGTTTAGTCGTGCGCGGTAATTGGATAGAAAAATTATCAAGATAAGTA
>CBDVDU010000087.1:0-9022 GCA_965372825.1 uncultured Gammaproteobacteria bacterium
CACCGCCAGTCCTCGAAGGACTGGCGGTGCTTTCGGATATTATTGAATTTTGATTACTAAGAGTATTGCGTCTAACGAATTTGATAGAAACGTTGGATATAGTTCCTACAAATCAATGCAGGTTAATTGTTATCAATGAGTTACTGGAATGATTGGCGCTACAAGTAAGAATTTCCAAGGCAGTGATTCTTGAGTCAACCCCATCGCCATAGCAGGTGTTCGATATATCCATTTTTTATGGAATTTCAGTGCCGATTGATTTGCCAACGGCAACCGTAAACTCTTATGGGCATGTCGATAATTATAATCATAGAAGTTAATCCATAAAGAATCTGTAAAATTTGCTTTCTTTTTACAGTAGCCTAACGTTTTTCTTTGTAAAAAAGGCACATGCTGTCTTAAAGTTAAGTTAAGTCGTTCAATATAAGAGGTGTTTTGGGCTTTTCCTTTAAAGTTTGCCTCACTTCCTTTGACGAAACATTTTTTGACAGTGACTAATCGCTGATTATCCCGTATTTAGGGGAAGAGCTTATTAAGTGTCTTAGGTCTACTAGCAATCAAGTACTTAGCCGATAAACTCTACTTTTACTGTCATATAAGTGGCTTAAATAGGCTTAGAGAAAAATGTAAGATACTGATATTGAAATATAACTTCTCTTCTCCCCTAAATGCGAGACAATCAGGAAATATGGTTCTTTTATGAATATTATTCTGATGATAAGCGAAAGACTGGTATTGTCGGAGAAATTTTAGAGTTATATAAACAGGGTTTAACGCAGTCAAAAATAGCTAAAGAAATTGATAAGTTTCGGTGGTGTGTGAATAAAGTAATACAAAAAAGTTTGGATTGAGTTATTTAAATCATATTACCGATATTTTAGGCAAAAAAAAAGGACATCGAGTAAAAACTCTAGGTCCTTGATTTATTTCTCTAAAAGATTGGTGCCTCGGGCCGGAATCGAACCGGCACGCCCAGAAGGCGAGGGATTTTAAGTCCCTTGCGTCTACCAATTTCGCCACCGAGGCAATCTCTTCAAGAGAAGACGCTATTATAGCTTCTTTTTTATGCTTGGCTAGCAATTTTTTGAATTATTATTTAAGTGTTTTGTAGTTTATTGTTTTTCATGGAAAAATATTTTCTTAATCAGTAAATAATTGCCAGACAGGGCGTATGTTGGTGGGTAGTGCTGCTAATCGACCTAATTCTATCCACTGATTTTTTGGGTTGTGGAAGTCTGAGCCTACGGAGCCATATAATTCAAATTGCGTAGCAAAATGGGCGGCACGTCGGACTTCATCAGGGTTGCTTCGGCCGGTAATGATTTCCATGCCTTGCCCGCCAAGTTCTTTAAAGTCAGTTAAAAATCGGCGCATCCAGCTTGCAGTGAGTTTGTAGCGCAGAGGATGTGCGACAACGGCAATTCCTCCGGCTGTGTTTATCCAGTTGATGGCGTTATCTAGTTCTGCCCACTGGGTACTGACAAAAGCGGACTTGCTTTGGCCTAGGTAATGATCAAATGCACCTTGCATTGTGCTAACGTAGTTATTTTTTAGTAAAAAATCGGCAAAGTGAGAACGAGTAATCATGCCAGATCCTGTGGCTTCTAGTACTGCATCGAAAGCGCCGGGAATTTTATTTTTTTCTAGTTTATGGGCGATTTTTTTTGCACGTTCTAGTCGGGTGTCTTGTAGGGTTTGTATGCCCTCTAAAAGTTCAGCATTATTTGGGTCTATGTCTAAACCTAAAATATGGAATGTTCTTTTATTCCAAGTGCAGGAAAGTTCAATACCAGAAATTAACTTTAAATTGTTTTCGTTCGCTGTTTGGCGTGCTTGAGTTAGGCCGGCGACAGTGTCATGATCGGTTAATGCGAGTGTCGTTACGCCGTGCTCTTTGGCGCGTAATACGACTTCATTAGGAGGGAGTGCGCCATCTGAGGCGGTGGAGTGGCAGTGGAGGTCGTACTTTATTTCATTCATTATTGATATTCTCCATAGAGTTTTGCATAAAGTCCATTTTGATTAATAAGTTTATTGTGATCGCCTTGTTCGCAAATTTTTCCTTCGTCAAAGACATAGACGTGATCTGCTTGTTTGATGGCGCTAAGGCGGTGCGCAATAATGACCGTGGTGCGACCTTTTAAGAAGTCGTTTAATGCTTGGTGTAATTTGTGTTCGGTTTCTGTATCTAAAGCTGAGGTTGCTTCGTCGAGCACTACAACGCTGGGTTTAGCAATAATCATACGCGCAATTGCTATGCGTTGACGCTGTCCACCCGATAGGCGCATGCCTTGGCGACCAATGACAGTATCAAGGCCTTGCTCTAGGTCGATAATGGTTTCTTTTAGTTGGGCTATTTCAAGTGCGTGCCATAATTCAGCGTCAGTAGCTACTTTGCCTAGTGTTAGATTTTCGCGGATGCTGTCATTAAATAGTGCTGGGTGCTGTAAAACGGTGACTACGTGTTCTCTGACAACATCTAGACCAATTTTATTCATGGGCACATTGTCATAATAAATGGTGCCGCTAGTTGCTGGATATAAACCGTTTAGGGTTTGAATTAAGGTTGATTTTCCGCCGCCACTTGCACCGACGAGGGCGATTTTTTCACCGGCTTTAATGCTTAAATTGATGCCGCTAAGGATTTCATCTTTCTCAGTGTTATATCGAAAATGTAAGTCCTCAATGCGCAAACTCACGGTTTGCTTATTAAGGAAAGGATTGATTAGCGCTGGGTAGGTGGGTTCTTGTTGTAGGGTTTGCATGCGATTAATGCGTTCTAGGGCGGCTTTTGCTCCATAAAATGAGTATTGAATGCCGAGCACTTCTTGTACGGGAGCCATCATAAACCATAGGTAGCCAAAGACGGCAAGCATTTGACCTATACTTAAATCAGAGTAAAGCACCATTAGCATGGCGGCAGCACGAAATATATCGAAACCCAAGAGAAATATTAAAAAGCTAAAGCGTGTTGCAGCATCACTTTTCCATGCGAAGGCAATGGAATGCTCTTTAACTTGGGTGGCAGAATCAATGAGTTTTTTGTAATAATGAGTCTCGCGATTACTGACGCGTATTTGTTGGATCGCTTCTAATGTTTCAGAGAGTGCTTGTTGAAAAATTCCGTAAGCGGAGTTCTCATTAGCTTTAAGTGTCTTTACTTTTTTACCTAGGCTACGGGCAAAGAAAATAACAATAGGATTTAATAGTAAAATAAATAATCCTAATTGCCAGTTCATCCACAGTAGAATAATAGCCGTACCCAAAATAGTTAAGCTGGCGACGAGTAATTTGCTGGTTGTGTTGCCGATAAAAGTATCTAAAGTATCCAGATCGGTCACTAGGTGGGTAATAACTGTGCCGCTGCCGAGGCTTTCATATTCAGCCATGGAGATGTGTTTGAGGTGATTGATTTGTTTTTTGCGAATATGAAAGATAATGTCTTTGGATATTCGAGAAAATTGGCGTAACTGAATTATATTAAAGATAATACCTGTGACTCTTAGGCATAAGCTCGCTAATAAAATAGCGCTGATATAAAGCAGGGGGGTATGCCAGTGAGCGGGGGTGAATTGATTGATGGTTTCAATTGTTATGCCGGGGTGGTTGAGTAAAACCTCATCGACCAATAAAGGCATAAGCAAGGGAACGGGCACAGTTGCTATCGTTGCTAAAATTGCTAATAAGTGGGCAGAGATGAGTTCTTTTTTATGCTGCTTTGCTAGGCCTATAATATAGGTCCAAGTATAGTGTGTGGTGAGGGTTGTTTGTTGGTTTTGCACGTCGGTTCTTGGCTTATGTGTGTACGAGATTTAAGATAAATTATAGCTGGAATTCAGTTGCTTGGCGTGGTTAAAAAATATAGATTTTTTTGTTATGGTTATTTGCCGCCGATATGTTGTTATGTGATGTTGACTCAAAAGGAAATTTAAAGGTATGTGGGTTAGTTTAAGGAAGGTCGTATTTGCTGTTGTTGTTTATATGTGGGCGGTGAATTGTTCGGCAGATATAAATGAGCAGCGTCTCAAATTTGTGCAAGCGGAAGAAATGATTAAATCTGGCGATGATCAAGGTTTTTCAGCGCTAAGTTTGGAGTTAGCAGATTATCCTTTGCATTTTTATTTAAGTTATCAGTGGCTCAGTAAACATTTAGATCAAGATAAGAAAATTCAGCAGTTTTTGCAGGATAATCATTCGCCGCTTTATGCGCGTATGTTGCGCCGGCAATGGCTGAATTCTTTATATAAAAATAAGCAATGGAATGCTTATGCGACAAATTATCGGCCTTCTAAAAGCAAGCAGGGTCAATGTCGTTATCAGTGGGCTAGATATCAGCTGAATTATAAAACTAAGGCGTTAACAGCTGTTAAGGGAATTTGGTTAACAGGGCATTCGTTACCAAAGGACTGTGATAAATTATTAGCTAAATTTACGCAATCCTCTTTTTTGGCGCAAAAATTAATTTGGCAGCGTTTTAAGCTTGCAATTAATGCGCGGCAATATGATTTGGCTAGTTATTTGCAAAATAAAATGACAAGTAAGAAAGCTAAAAAGGATGCTAAGCAATGGCTCTTGCTGCTTAAAAATCCTACATTAATCGTTAAAGCTGATTTATTGCAAAATGTGTCGAAAGCGCAAAAAGACGATATGTTTGTTTATGCTGTGCGGCGAATGATAGGGCGAGATGTTGATAAGGCTTTGCAAATATGGGATGCACAAAAATCAAGCTTTAAGCTAACGAAAAATCAGTTACATAAGGTTGATCGTTCGATAGCGCTACAGTTGACCTTTAACAAGTCTGATAAGGCTTATGCGCATTTTTCTCGATTAACGCAGCCTGATAAAACCGCGCGTACTTGGAGGGTTCGGGCTGCTTTGATTAAGGACGACTGGGTGGCTGTGCAGCAGGCATTGAATAATTTGTCCGCTAAAGAGAGAGCGTCAGAAAGATGGCGCTATTGGCAAGGGAAGGCATTTTTGCAAACTAAGCAGCTAAAAAAAGCGCGAGAAATATTTATTGGCTTGGCAAAAGAGCGTAGTTATTACGGTTTTTTATCGGCTGATTATTTACAGCAGGATTATTCGTTGTCAGATAATCCCATTAAAGCAGATGAGCAGGAGATAAATGCGCTTTTAGCTGATAAGGATTTCGTCATTGTTAATGAGTTTAAGGCTTTGCAAAAAATTAAGCAGGCGCAGCGATATTGGTGGCAAGCTATTCGTGGTCTTAAAGGTACGAATTTGTTAGTGGCTGCTAAGATCGCAGAGCAATGGCAATGGCACAAGCAGGCAATAATGACGGTTGCACAGGCAAAATATTGGGATGATGTGAAATTGCGTTTTCCGCTGGATTATACTGATAAAATTCAAGAAAATGCACGATTACAAGGTTTGGATGAGGCTATTATATATAGCTTGGTGCGCCGAGAAAGTATGTTTGATGAGGCTGCGAATTCGCCTGTCGGAGCGCTGGGATTAATGCAGGTGATGCCAAATACCGGAAAGCAAATTGCTAAAGAAATAAATTTTCCTTGGAAGTCTAGTGCTGTTTTGCTGGAGGCGTCGGTAAATGTCAAGTTCGGGGCTTATTATTATAAGCAGATGTTGGATAAATTTTCGGGCAATTTTGCCTTGGCAGCAGCAGCTTATAATGCTGGCCCTGATAGTGTTAATCGGTGGCTAAATATTGATAGTGTTTATGCGGCTGATTTGTGGATAGAGACGATACCTTATAAAGAAACAAGGGCGTATGTTGCTGCGGTGCTGACGTATGCCTTGATTTATCAAAGGCGGTTAGGCGGCAAGCAAAGTTTGATGTCCGATTTTATGATCGACATACAACCTAAAAATGCCAGTGAGTCTTATAAAAATCTATAAAATGACTTTGTAGTGTTGTTTTAGGCACGCTATTTAGGTGGGGGAAGCGTGAATGATAAATTCTCTATCTTTATGGATACAAGGTATAATGATGCGATATACAAATTATAATTATAAAAAATAAACGGGATTGGGAATGCAAAAACAGCATAGTTATGATCGAGAAGAGTTATTAAAATCTGGCCGTGGTGAGCTTTTTGGCCCAGAAAATGCGCAGTTACCATTGCCAAATATGTTAATGATGGATCGCATTACGCATATTTCTGAGGAAGGTGGTGAGTTTGGTA
The DNA here is from genome assembly GCA_965372825.1 of uncultured Gammaproteobacteria bacterium. GTDB lineage: Bacteria > Pseudomonadota > Gammaproteobacteria > Methylococcales > Methylomonadaceae > Methyloprofundus. The sequence goes on from CBDVDU010000087.1 coordinate 6,165, forward strand.
AGGGTGAAATCATTGCTGAGCTGGATATTACGCCAGACTTGTGGTTTTTTGACTGCCATTTTCAAGGTGATCCCGTTATGCCGGGTTGCTTAGGGCTTGATGCTATGTGGCAGTTGGTAGGATTTTATTTAGGCTGGAAAGGTGGGCCAGGTAAAGGTCGCGCACTGGGTGTTGGTGAAGTTAAATTCACTGGTCAAGTATTGCCTAGTGCAAAAAAAGTAACCTATAAGGTTACTTTAAAACGCGTCATTATGCGTAAGCTAGTAATGGGTATTGCTGATGCAACAATGGAAGTTGATGGTAAAGTGATTTACGTAGCAAAAGATCTACGTGTTGGATTATTTACAAATACAAAAGATTTCTAAGGGGCAGAACATGAAAAGAATAGTTATAACAGGACTAGGTATTGTTTCTAGTATTGGAAATAACAGTGAAGAGGTTCTTGCATCTCTACAAGAGGGGCGTTCAGGTATTACTTTTGCGGAGGACTATAAAGAGTTAGGTTTTCGTAGTCATGTGCGTGGTGCAATTAATATTGATCTCGATGATTTTATTGATCGTAAAGTAAAGCGCTTTATGGGTGATGGGGCGGCATTTAACTATGTTGCCATGCAGCAAGCAATTACTGATTCTGGTTTGGAAGAAAGTGACGTATCGAATGTGCGTACGGGTTTGATTATGGGTTCAGGCGGGCCTTCTACTTCAAATTTAGTTGCTGCCGCTGATATTTTGCGTGAAAAAGGAATTAAAAGAGTCGGACCTTATATGGTCACGCGCGCGATGTCGAGCACGAATACTGCATGTTTAGCGACGCCGTTTAAGATAAAAGGTATTAATTATTCAATTACTTCTGCTTGTGCCACGAGTGCACATTGTATTGGTAATGCCATGGAGCAAATCCAGTTAGGTAAACAAGATATTGTTTTTGCTGGTGGTGGTGAAGAGGTGCATTGGACTATGTCGGTCTTATTCGACGGCATGGGGGCTATGTCATCTAAATACAATGACACGCCAGAAACTGCCTCGCGTCCGTATGATGAATCTCGTGACGGTTTTGTAATTTCCGGCGGTGGTGGTGTTTTAGTATTGGAAGAGCTAGAGCATGCTAAAGCGCGTGGCGCTAAAATTTATGCTGAGTTGACTGGTTACGGTGCGACTTCAGATGGCTATGATATGGTTCAACCTTCAGGAGAGGGTGCTATCCGTTGTATGCAGCAAGCTATGGCAACTGTTGATGCTAAAGTTGACTATATTAATGCGCATGGTACAAGTACGCCTGTGGGTGATACGCGTGAATTGGAAGCTTTGCGTCAAGTGTTTAGTGCGGAGACAATGCCCTATATTACTTCAACTAAGTCATTAACGGGTCATGCATTAGGTGCGGCTGGAGTAAATGAAGCTATCTATTCTTTATTAATGATGAAAAATAACTTTATTAGCGCGTCTGCCAATATTACAACGCTTGACCCTGGAGCGGAAGGTATGCCAATTGTTGCAGCACGCAAAGATGGTGTGACTTTAAATACTATTATGTCGAATAGTTTCGGTTTCGGTGGAACTAATGCTTCATTAATTTTTCAGCGCTATAACAGCTAGATTTTATAGCTTTTAGCCTGTTAATAAGGCGAAAGAGTGCTCTTGGGTAAGAGTGCTTTTTCGCCTTTTTTCGTTTAAGGATTTTATACCTTGAGTTTTACTAGATATGTCAGACACTAAAAAAGAGCAAACTGAAATTAATAAACTGCACAAACGCTTACGCAAAAATGTGGGCAGTGCTATTGCTGACTTTAATATGATCGAAGAAGGCGACAAAGTGATGGTATGTTTGTCGGGGGGGAAAGACTCTTATACTTTGCTGGATATTTTGATGCGCTTGCAGAAAATTGCTCCGATTCATTTTGATATTGTAGCGGTAAATTTGGATCAAAAGCAGCCGGGGTTTCCTGAACATGTTCTGCCTGAATATTTACAGAAAATAAACGTACCTTTTCATATTATTGAAAATGATACTTACAGTGTTGTTAAACGAGTTATCCCAGAAGGTCAAACAACCTGTAGTTTATGTTCGCGTCTACGTCGTGGTTCTTTGTATGGGTACGCCAAGGAGCAGGGTATAACTAAGATCGCTTTGGGGCATCATCGCGATGATATTTTAGAGACATTTTTTCTAAATATTTTCTATGCGGGAAAATTAAAGGCTATGCCGCCTAAGCTATTAAGTGATGACGGTCAAAATATTGTTATTAGGCCGCTTGCTTATTGCAAAGAAAAAGATATAGAGACTTATGCGGAATTAAAACAGTTTCCTATTATTCCTTGTAATCTATGTGGTTCTCAAGAGAATTTACAGCGTCAAGTGATGAAAAAAATGCTGGAAAACTGGGATAAGGCTTTTCCGGGGCGTTTGGAGAGTATTTTTTCGAGCTTACAAAATGTTGCGCCTTCACAATTAGCTGACTCTCAGTTATTTGACTTTATCGGGCTAAATTTGGGGCAGCGAGCTAATGCTGGTGACGAATCTTCTGGTGTGGAAACTGATAATGCCGGTTTAGATGTTTTACAAAGGTAGATATTAAAATTATGCTATATTTAATATACATATTTTAGTATAGACATTATGGAATGCTAATGAGAGTTTTGATTGTTGATGATAGTAAATCGATTCGTATGCTGGTTGCTGAATGTATTTTCTCTTTAGGTCATGAAACTATACATATGGAGTCTGGAAATGATGCCGTTGAATATATAAAAGAAAACTCGGTTGATCTTATTATGATGGATGTTGAAATGCCTGGGATGAATGGCTTTGAAGCAACTCAAAAAATACGTGAAATCAAGGGTGATGATTGGTTTCCTAT
>CBDVDU010000088.1:0-8923 GCA_965372825.1 uncultured Gammaproteobacteria bacterium
CCAACATAACGGCCTGATCAGTAAACCACCAGTCACAATTTCTAGTTCCACCAACACCTTGTACTGCATTTTTACCGAAACGATCTGCTAAAGGAAATTCAAGTCCAGAATTAATTAATGCGGTTGTTTTTCCAGACCCTGGAGGTCCAATAATGATGTACCAAGGCAAGTCATACAGAAAATGTTTGCCTTGGCTAGTTTTACTACTACTCTTTTTTAAGGTTTCTAAAGCCGAATCAAAATTATTTTTTAACTCATCAACCTCTTGGTTGGTATCAAGATCCATCGAATCTTGATCGTTTTTACCTGCCCCCGCTAAATCATCCACCATCTGTGCATTAGCGCGATATGCCTTTATTTGTGTGAATAAGACAATCACAACCCAAAACAATACAATCACCGATATACTAATCATTCTTGCACTAACTGATTCCAATATTGCATTATTCGCTATTGAAAGTAGAGGGCCGACAAACCATATTAATAAACACAGCGCAGTAATGCCTAGAAATTGAATAAACCATTTATTTGTAAAGAAGTTAATTATTTTATTCACATCCAATCCTTAAAAATTAATTTCTACACGGCGATTCATTGCCCGATGCACAGCGGAATCATTTGCGACTAGGCTTTGTGTATCTGCACGACCTTCTGCATTCACTTTACCTTTATGGTATTTGTTACGCAGTAATATATCAGCAACAGCCTGAGCCCTAGCTTGAGATAACACCCAGTTGGAAGGAAATCGAACCGTAAAAATAGGTATATTATCGGTGTGACCAACTACCGTAATTTGACTACTGACAAGCTCTAATGCCTGACTGATTTTATCCATTAACGGAAGGTATTTGCTTTGTACTTTGTTATTACCCGAAGCAAAAAAGTTTTTCGCTAAGATACGAATAATAGACTGCCCATTATCATCAAGCACGACAACTTTTTTCTGAGCAATTTCTGTTGCCAAAAATTGTCTTATTTCATCTATAACTGGAACTTTTGCTATAGCCGTATATGGCGATAATTTTTTTACCACTATTGGCTTAACATTTAATGAATCCCTGATTTGATATTGCTGAGAAATTTCAGTACCAGCACTATGATTAATTGCATATAAAAAACCAATAAAAATAACCGTTAAAATCGCTGCTGTTACTGCTCCTACAACCCATAAAGGAATATAGCGAGACAAAGCATTACGTTTATCAGTTATGCCTTGCCAGTGGCTAGATAAGTCTCGTTCATACTCACCTTTTTGACGTTGGATAACTTGAAAAAGATTTTCTCTTATATCATTTAGTTTATTTTGCCCTTGCTCCTGTATCTTGTACTTACCTTCAAAGCCTAAACTCAGGCAGTAATAAAATAACTCTAGCAAATTAAAATAGGTGCCAGGCTGAGCAATAATATTATTTAATACCTGAAATACTTTTTCACCTCCCCACGATTCCTTATGGAAAGTAATCAACATACCCTGAGTACTCCATATACTGTCACAGCCCCACGGAGTATTGAGTACAACCTCATCTAACAAGGCACATAATGCATAACGTGCTGTTTGCACTTGATCAGCGGGACAACCTGACTGTCTAGCGTTACTGTCAAAAGTCTTTATTTCATTGATAATGGCATTTCTCAGCCCCGACACATCACTATGAGATGCAGAATTGCGCAGCTGAGCAACTAAAGATAATAAGGATAATCCACCACCAACGAGCGCATTATTATCAGAATGTATATTAAGTTTCTGAGTGCCTAAAAAAGAAGACTCATTAGCAAAATTAATAGTGGGGTCAGTATTAACAGACTGTGTTTGAGCAGATGTTGCTGCATGCTGATTTCTCCTGCCCGGAGAAGGCTTTAATACTGTTTTATCTTCATCTAAATAATTACCAAAAGGGTCGTTGTTACTCACATTATCACCCGTTTTTAATTGCCCAAAATTCGATTTCCAATCCAGGCAGGTCGCCTGCTATATGAATAGCAAAACCGCCCGACTGATGCATTTGTTGCCAAAGTTCGCACTGCTTATTGAGCTCAAAGTATGAAAATCCCGCATGATAAGGAATTTGCCTCGGCGCTACCGGCAATGAATTAACTGTAATTCCAGGTAAGGCTGACCTGACTAGTTGTTGAATTTGCTCCACAGGGCCTATTTTTACCTGCATTGGAAAGCCACTGCGTAATTGCTCCGCAGGTATTTGAGCATTGACGGCCAAAACGAAAAAGGCATCTTTCAGTAAGTTTTGATCAGGAATTTTTGCAGCTCGCGTACCATATTTAGGAGGTGTTAAAGGGATCGGGATAGCATTCTGTTCAAGTACAACACTTAAGCAATCACGAATCTCCTCCATAACGTAGGAAAAAGTCTGTTGCAAATCATCGTGTTTATATTCAGGTAAGCCAACAGGACGTTTCGTTTTCTTGGTAAAAGTCGATAATTCACCAGCGACTTGAATAACAATGCGATAAAAATCCGCAGGGTGTAAGGTCGGCAGATGCTGTAAATGCTCAAACAATGGTTCTAATCTATTGATAACTTGCAACAATAAAAAATCCGATATTTCAGCCGTACCACCGCGCCCTGATTCTGACACTCGACCAGCTAATGCCTCACCGCGCGTATGCAATAAACCATAAATTTCTTTAATATAATTTCTGGCTCGTGGAACAGCGAGGCAATTAATCAAAGGCGGTAGATATTCCTCATCAAGTAATATATTTTTATCACTACGAGATTCAATAATTCGAGCAACGCCAATACATATATATCCCGCTCTTTCCTGAGGTTCGAGCATTAACCTAGTTTGTAGGTTGCCGATAACAACCGGGGATACTTCATTTGAATTAGTATTATGATCTTTAACTTCAGATTCTACAGCATGATATCTAGCCAGATTGTTAGGTTTTTCATCACTATCAATTTCTATTGACCCCTGTAACCTAGCTGGCAGCGATAAGTAAATAATACAATTCTGTATATCTTGAGGAATATTAATCGGAGCGGGCAAAGCATCATGCTCAGGCAAATCAAAAGGCACGCCATCCTGAAAAATACCCGCGCACTCAGATAAGGCAAATTGCCCCATTGCCAGCAAGCGCATATCAACTTTCAAGTTAGAAATACCCCAATGGTATGCTTGCATTCCAACAGCATGGCCATTGAGTAATGATTCGATATAGCGATCATGTTGCTGAAAATGCTGCGGCCGTAAAAACATCCCTTCCGACCAAATTACTCTATTATTATCTGCCATAACAGTATTTACCCAACCTTATCATTTCAAAAATAAATATACTTCACACTTCTCTCTATGTTCTTAGCTTAGGAATGCACATTCAATAAAACTCGAAACTTTAGGTTAAATAGCACTGCCAGTCCTCAAAGGACTGGCAGTGCTTTCGGATATTATTGAATTTACTTCCTTAGTGGTTAAATTTTATTCTGCTACAAATAACCCAAGCTAAGTTCTAGCCCCCAATGCTGTTGACTTAAGCCATCTCTTGTTGGATTGGGTTGGGTGAGGAGAATAAAATCAAAGCTTTATCTTATCTCCTTCATCCAACCTTCTCCCTCTGGAAAAGACTTTTAGACTTGTATAGATACTTATGCTTTGGAGAACGCGCTTATTCTTAAATCAACAGCATTGCCCACCGCACCAGCTAATTCTGCCTTTACCTCAAAAAACAATATCATTTTTTTAATACTCGCATTTGTTGCTCATAAGCATCAGAAAAAGCATCACCAAAAAAATCATCTACGGCTGTTTCTGCTAGTCCCTCGTGTACTTGAGTATATTTTTCCCAACATTTCGATTTTTTTTGCAAAACAAGCCCTTCGCTAAACTGCTTTTCTATAGTAGCGGGATCAAATTGCTTTAATATTTCAGTTAACGAAGCCTGAATCCCTGCCTGCATCGCTAGTTGATGATTCAATAAATCATTAAAGCCTTCATCAATTGATTCGACCGAGCCTTTAAATCCACCCTGTCCATCATTAATCAAGTGTTTTATAGCTTCATCTGTAGTTACCGAAAATTTAAGCGGGTTATTATCAGCTTTTTTTATGGTGGTAACGCTGACTCTAAACAAGCTCTTAAATTCAGCGCGACTTCTCATTACATTAACTGTACTTTCTACGAACTGCCTAAACATAGTGCCAATCCGAGTCATCTTCTCAGCCGGATTAGTAAAATCTATGTCTTTATTTACAACTTGAGCCCCCTGTAAAAAGGCCTTTAAAAGCTGATCATCTTCACTAGCACAAGCTTGATTGGTAGTAGCCGTAACAAGCGGCTGATCAAAAGCATCAGCAACAGAATCAGTCGGTATTTTGACTGTACTCTCTGTTGCCCGTGCATTCAAATCAAGACTTAATTCTTCAGGCTGCACAACTTGCGGAGAAGATACTGGCGTACTTACATCATTATCTTGCTTAAAAAAATCTTCAAAGTTAAAGTCTTCTGGTATTTCCTCATGTGTCGCCTGAGGATTACTTTGCATGGGATCTACCGGAATATAACTATCATTCAATGACGAAATATTTTCAGACATTAACCCATTATCCCTTGGCTTACCTATGGCCCCACTGGAATCTAATAAGCCATTATCCGCAAAAGGGGATTCAGGAGTAACCTGATTTAATAAATTACCTTCCGAGCCAATCAATAAATTTCCCGCCTCATTCAGGCTAGGGTCCTCAGTTAAAAAGCTAGATGAAAAATCATTTACTGGCGTATCCAATAAAGCATTTCCCTCACCTTGAGTCCTTATTAAGCCGTCATCAGCAAAGGGATTTGCTGGAATAGAAGAATTTACGAAAGAGGCTTGCTCTTCAATACTAATAGCCACCATATACTTGCCGATTCTAATTTGCATACCATCAACTAATTGCACACTAGCATTATTAATGGGCTCAATAGCATCATTAATAAATGTCCCAGCCAAGCTATTATCCGTTAGTGTGTAATGTTGATTTTTGAAGCTAATCGTTGCGTGACGTCTGGAAATGATTTTTTCTTCATCCAACAAAACTAAGGTATTAGTATCTGACCGACCAATGCTTGCATCTTGCTCGTTAATAATTACGTCTTGCCGCTCGGCATACGGCTGATCATTATACGAAATGATCTTTAATATTAAAGGCATGATGATTGTTCAGAAAATAGCATAAAAAATGAGTCCTATAGTAATAGAGCAGTAAAGATAACTTTAATAATGAATGAGTCACTATCAGCTATAATTTCAAATAATCATTGTTAAGCAGTTTTTGAAAAATTCACAAACTCTGCTATAAACCCTATTTTATCCATACTAAAAGGCTTATATAGTGAATCATACTTTTTTCATTCTAAAACTTATTGTACCTATATGCTATCTCTTTATTTTATCTGGATGCTCCCTATTTGGAGGCTCAGACGAGTCCACTATAGAGTTAAGTATCAGCGCATCTGAACAACTTAACCCTGATATAGAGAACAGACCATCTCCCATTGTGCTACGAATTTATCAATTAACTCATATTGATACATTCAATAATAGTGACTTTTTTGCTTTATACGAGAATGATCAAACCTTACTAGCGCAAGATTTAAAATACCGAGAAGAGCTGGAAATACAACCGAAACACAGCAAGGTAAAGCGTTTAGAAATATCTCCAGACAGTAAATTTATTGCTGTCCTAGCCGCTTTTAGAGACTTAGATAAAGCTCAATGGAAATCATTTATGGAAATTGATCCACTCAATTTACAACCCTTAAAAATTGACTTAGGCGAATCTACAGTCATTATTGATCTTACAAATAAAGCATCAACTGAAGATAAGTAAGCAGAAAATACATAAATATCTACACAAGTCTAAAAGACTTCTCCATAGTGAGAAAGTTAGATAAAGGAAAACCGATGAAGCCTTCGCTGTCAGCCCCAGATGGGCTGATAATCCGCGAGGCGAAGGGTTATTACCAACCCAAGGTGCGCTAGCAGCGCGCGAGGGAGGCTATTGTTTTACCGAGGAGCCGTAAAGCCATTTGTGGGAACCGTGACATGTTGGGTTTTGGGCATAGTCACGGTGGACGCAGGGCGTATACTGGGGCACTATTGATTCGCCGCGGGCGAATTTATTTTGTGACAGGAGCCCCAAAATCTATCATAAGGTGCGCGGTGGCGCGCCTAAGCTTGGGGAACTAGGTCTTCTTAACTCAATACCTTCAATCTAGCCTCGGTTAAATAGCCACGATTTTATTCATATCAAAGTCATCGACTACTCTTCGCCCTACATAACCGCGTGTATTAGATAAAATACGTGCGCCGGCTATCCGGTAATCACCGATACTATGTGTATGACCATGAAACCACACGGCAATATCATACTCATGAAACAGTGATTTCAAATCATTACAATAGGCTAGTTTTTTAATGGCATTGGGAGAGTCATACCAACTCCATTGAGTTGGGGCATGGTGTGTTACGACTACGGTTTGACCGTCAAAAGGCTTGGCTAGCTCTTTTTCTAGCCAAGCTTTTGAGTGAGCATGTAAGGCGGTAAATTGCTGGGGATTATACATGCCATCTGCGTAGCGTATTTTCCTAAAATCGTTCAAACTCAGGCATAAAGCATCAGCAGTATCTTGACCTTCAATAAATAAATCCGCCCATAATGAACAGCCAATAAAACGTACACCATTAAACTTAACGGTATTATTTTCTAAAAAAGTGATATTAGTATTGGCACATTTATCCCGTAACATACGCAGGGTGTCATGGTATTCACGCGTATAAAACTCATGATTTCCTGCTATATAAATCACTGGTTTTTTTGTGGTCAGTAGCCACTCTATACCTTGATCATAGATACCTATATCACCCGCGGCAACAATAATGTCCGCATCGTTATTAGGTAAATCAGCGGGGCCAAATTCTAGATGTATATCTGAGAAATAATTGATTCTCATATTAAGCTAACCTACAGCAATCTGTTTTTTTTATCGGGGTTCATATATACTTCAGTGTAATTGTAATTAAGATAAAAAACCACTCACTATGTCAATTAGCTCTAGAAAACTCACTGAAGCAGTTCTTGTTGGAAACGTTAAAGTCGGCGGCGGCGCTCCTATTGTGGTTCAATCCATGACCAATACTGACACTGCTAATATTGAAGCAACAGTAAAACAAGTGATGGAACTTGCTAATGCAGGCTCTGAACTGGTACGTATTACCGTTAATAACGAAGCAGCGGCTCAGGCAGTACCGGAAATTCGTAGACAATTAGATGCTAACGGTTTTTCTGTGCCTTTAGTGGGAGACTTTCACTTTAACGGTCATAAATTACTAGAAATGTATCCTGAATGTGCTAAAGCGCTAGGAAAATTCAGAATTAATCCCGGTAACGTCGGCAAAGGTGCTAAAAGAGATACTCAGTTTCAACAAATGATCGAATGTGCGGTTAAATACGATAAGCCAGTACGTATCGGCGTTAATGGCGGCAGTTTAGATCAAACGGTATTAACCCGTTTATTAGATGAAAACAGAGCGAAAGCTGAGCCGCTAGAATTAGCCGCTATTACTCGTGAAGCAATCATTATTTCTGCTTTAGAAAGTGCAGCAGCCGCTGAATCTTACGGTTTAGCAAGAAGCAAGATCATCTTGTCTTGTAAAATCAGTAATGTACAAGAACTGATCAGCATTTACCAAGATATATCAAGTCGCTGTGATTACACGCTACACTTAGGTTTAACTGAGGCGGGCATCGGATCTAAAGGTATTGTTGCTTCTTCGGCTGCACTTTCCGTTCTAATGCAACAAGGTATCGGTGATACGATTCGTATCTCTTTAACACCTGAGCCAGGTGCAGCGAGAACCAAAGAAGTCGTGGTCGCGCAAGAAATATTACAAACAATGGGCTTTCGCGCTTTTACGCCAATGGTTATTGCCTGCCCAGGCTGTGGCCGTACGACTAGTGATTATTTCCAAAAATTGGCAATGGATATACAAAACTATTTACGTGAGCAAATGCCAACTTGGCGTGAGCAATATAAAGGTGTAGAGGAAATGGAAGTGGCCGTTATGGGCTGTGTTGTTAATGGCCCTGGCGAAAGTAAAAATGCAAATATTGGTATCAGTTTACCCGGCACTGGCGAAACACCAGTTGCTCCCGTTTACGAAGATGGTGAAAAAACAGTTACTCTTAAAGGTGATAGGATTGCAGAAGAATTCCAAGTCATCGTAGAAAACTATATTAAGCGTACGTACAGCGCATAATAAGCATTAAATAATATGAGTTTAAATAGCTACACCTAAATGTAGCCTGTATGGATCTTAGCGCAATACGGGAAAGTACGTGTTAGTAACACTTCTTGTATTCCTCAAGCTACATACGGGCTACCTGCTGCTATTATTTAGACTCGATTACTAACTAATAATAACCCCTTTTTTGAGGGGCACATTTTATTCAATTATTGAACATAACGGTTTAACGCTAATGAGTATGTCTGAAAAATCTGTAAGCTCCTCACTACAACAATTAGAACAACAACTCGCTGATAAAAATCCAGCCTTACTACAAGCCTTTAGGCTATATCATGAACTAGATCAAGTGGCCTATGATCTTGGACTTATTGGCATGGATGATTCTTTAGCTAACAAAAATTCATGGTCCCCGGTTATCACTATTATTGGTGATTCCTCATCTGGAAAAAATGAATTTATTAATCGTTACTTAAAATCGACTATGCTTGCCATTGATCCAAATGGTATTCATGCCCAATTTACGGTATTGGTATACCGTGATGATGAGTCTTCGATGACTTTGCCCGGAACGGCTGTTGATGGTGACCCTCGCTTTCCTTTCTACCATATTAGCGAGCGCTTAGAGCAGCTAGAAAAAGGGGAAAGTCGTAATATAAATAGCTATTTAGAATTAAAGACTAAC